>DYMR01000058.1:4094-10792 GCA_020721485.1 Halothiobacillus neapolitanus
CTTTGAACAACGGCGACTTTAGCAGACAATGCCCAGCCCCATCGCCTGTTGACTGCGGGCGCACGCTACGCCACCCACGAACCCGATCATGACCGTCACCATCAAATTTTTTGCCAGCCTCCGCGAGCGGTTCAACCAAGAAGAAGTCCGGCTCGCGCACACGCCCGCGACCGTCGCCGACGCGTGGCAGGCCGTGGTTCAAGCCCCGCGACCGGCGAACACGCTGGCCGCCGTTAACCATGAATATGTCGGCTTCGACCACCCCCTGCATGCCGGGGATGAAGTCGCCTTTTTCCCCCCCGTGACCGGCGGCTGACGGAGCACTCCCCATGGATCCACAACACGAACTCATCCTCAGCCGTCGTCTGCGCTTCATCCGGCGTTGGCCGTGGATGGCGGCGCTGATCGCCCTGCTCACCCTCGGCTTTTATGCTTGGGCATTTTTTCAGCAACCGCTGCTGGCCAACCCCAGCGTGGTGCTGCGCCTCGTGCAAGCCCCGGCGCCGGATATCGCCACCTTGTCTCTGCTGGCGGTCATCACGCCGCTGCTGTTTTTAACCGTGGGCGGGCTGATTTTGCTGCTTCTACTGTTCGTCAGCATCGGCTTAGTGAACGAAGGGCGTCTGATTCGCCTGTTGCTCGCCAAAAAATAGCGGGAATTTTCGGACTTATTCGGGGCACGATTCACCCATCCAAAATCGGGTTTTGCATCATCGAAAAAATTCTGTGATGATTCTGTCAGACAACTAGGCTAAAACGGATACTCAGCCAATCGCCCTTTTGGGCTCTTTCATTCGATCGCCCTGTCACTGGAGAAACGGATATGTCTCTGAGCAAAAAACCCCTGAAAACCCGCCCGGTGTGCAAAGTCACCTTCACGCTGCCCGCCGATGCCACCCACGGCGCCGAGCGCGTCACCTTGGTGGGCGATTTCAACGAGTGGTCTGAAGAAGCGCACCCCTTGAAAAAGGGCAAGGCCGACGGCAGCTACAGCATCACCGTGGATCTGCCGGTCGAGCAATCGTTCCAGTTCCGCTATCTCGTCGATGGCCAACGCTGGCAAAACGATGAGGCGGCAGACGCCTACACCCCTACGCCGTTTGGCAACGAACAGAACAGCGTGGTGCGCACCTGATCGGAGCCCGATCAGGCTCCATCGGCTGAATCGGCTCACGCCCAACTCCGTTCCGCGCCGGGCGTGGCCGCCACGCCGATTTTCGGTATGACTTATCAGGCTGTTGAAACCATTTTTCAACCGCCGGTTATCGGTACACTCTCCGCCGTTTCCCAAACTTCCACCCAGGATCAATGCCCTTATGTCGCTGTTGAACGAACTACAAACCCGTTTCGGCCAAGTTTCCGGCCTGAATTTTATCCAGCAAGATGCGCTGGTACTGGCGATGATCGACACGCCGTTGGCGGTGGCCCGCATCGCCGTGCAAGGCGCGCAACTGATTGATTGGCGTCCGAAAAGCGAAGCAAAGGCCGTGGTTTGGTCGGCAGAAGCCCCAACCTACGAAACCGGAAAATCCGTGCGCGGCGGCATTCCCATTTGCTGGCCGTGGTTTGGCAACCACCCGACCCTGAACATGGCGCACGGTTTTGTCCGCACCATGGATTGGCAACTGCTGGGCGCGCACGCGCAAACCGACGGAATCCTGAGCCTGCATTGGCGGCTGACGGATTCCCCCGCCACGCAAGCGATTTGGCCGCATTCTTTTGAGCTGGATGTGTTGATGCATATCGGTCAAGAACTGCGGGTGCAACTGGTGACGCACAACACCGGCGGCGACACCCTCGGCATCACCCAAGGGCTGCACACCTATTTGCACATCAGTGATGTCCGCAGCGTCATCATCCGGGGGCTGGAAGGCGGTTTTTATCTCGACAAACTCAAGGGCTTCGCGCGCACGCCGCAGGATGATGTCATCACCCTCACCGGCGCGGCCGATCGCATTTACTTCGGCACGACCCGCACCGTGGAAGTGGAAGACAGCGAATTCAACCGCGTGCTCGTCATCGCCAAAGAAGGCAGCCATTCCACTGTGGTGTGGAACCCGGACGAGCAAGTCCCCTCCGGCATGCGCCCCGAGGAATCGCGGGTCATGCTCTGCGTTGAAGCGGTGAATGCAGCAGACGACACCCTCAGCGTCGCCCCCGGCGAACGCAAAATCCTCGGCACCACGATTTCCGTGCGCGGCATGAGCTGAGAACCCGCTGAGCGCCCCCTCGTGAGGGGGCTTTCAGCCGAGCATCAAGCGCTGCAAGCGCATCACGGCTCGGTCGAGTTGTTGCGCGTCCAGCGGCGGCAATTCCACAAACTCCGCACCAAACAACCACTCGCCTTTGGCGACAATCCGTTGGTTGCGGATAATCATCTGCGCAGAAATATCGACCATGCCGTCGATACGAATTTTCACCGGCGCCAATTGCAGGCCCTCGCACAAGCCGACGGCCTGCTCAGGGGTCAGCGCCATCGCGCAGCCACCGGCAGAAATATCGTCGAGGCGCCCCACCCGCACCGTGCTGGTTGTCGGCTGAACAAACGCAACCGAAGCAGAAATATCCGGCGGAATCCCCACCCGAAACACGCTGCGGCGCTGCAAGCGCTCAATCAAGGCCGGGTACGGCAACTCGTAGTACCGATCCGATCCTTCGATTTTTTCCTTGAGCGTGTCTACATAAAACCATGACACCAATTGATCGATCAGCGCCTGCACCCGAATCCGTGGGGCGGCCAACAAATGCCGACGGGTCAGTTCTGCCGGTTGATCCACCAAAAATCGCCGCCGATCGGAATCATTCGACACCATCGACACCGGCGCCTGAAACGACTCATCCCCTTCTGGAATCAGTTGAAAATGTCCCCGCTGCTCAAAATGGCGCGCCAAAATCTTGTCGATGACGCGCGCCGTTTGCACAGAAATAATGTCGTCGGTGGGCTGCATGGGGGGACTTCCGGGTCAAAGCGCAGGGGAATCGGGCAAAAGAAAATGGCGGCAGAATAGCCGGTGAATTTCAGCTTGGGAAGAGCGGGCACCAATCCCCCCTCAAACGCCGTCGGTTTTTCGCGACGTTCTTAATTTAGAATGCCGCCCTCATTACTTCACCACACAGATTCCCCCATGAGCCACGGATTACACACCCATGCCCCGCACGATGACGCCGTCCACCATGCCGCCGAACACGACACCGGCAGCAAAGGGCATTCGCTGAATCAATGGGTGGCCATTTTCACCGCCATTTTGGCCGCTTTGGGCGCGATGGTGAGCTACCAAGGCAGCAATCTGATGAACGAGGTGTTGCTGTATAAAAACGAGGCCGTGCTGAAGAAAACCAAGGCAACGGATGAGTGGAATTACTATCAAGCGGTCAGCACCAAATCCCATTTGATGGAAATGGCGTTGGTGCTCGCTTCGCCGGATAAAACCGCGAGTTTCAAAGAAAAAATCGCAAAATACGAGACGCAAAAAGGCGAAATCAAAGCCCGCGCCACGGCGTTGGAAAATGAATCGACCGCCGCCAACGAGGCATCCGCCCGACTGAACAAACCGCACCACGATTTGGAAATTGCGATGATCTTTTTCCAGATTGCCATTTCGCTGGCGTCGATCACCGCCCTGACCGGTCGCCGGTGGTTATTTTTCCTCGGACTGGGGAGCGCCACGGTCGGCTTGGCCTTGTGGGGCTTCGCCCTCGGAGCCATGGCATGAGTTGGGCGGCGCTGCGGGAATCCGGGTTGTATCAATGGCACGGCGTCAACGAGGCGCTGTTTTTGTGGCTCAACCACGCCCAATGGCCGTTCAAAGATACGCTGGCGGCGGCCGGCACCTTGGTCGGCGATCACCGCTGGTTTCCGGTGTATCTCGCGCTGGCACTCACCATCGCATGGCGCAAGCCGCAATGGATTAAGCCGGATCGGCTGCTGGTTTTTGCTTGGTCGTACTTATTAAGCTGGCTGGTCATCGCCCAACTCAAACCGCTGATGGATTTCCCCCGCCCCTTGCTGGCGCTGGGTGACTCCTTGGTGCATGTGGTGGGGAAACCGGAGTTCCACCACAGTTTTCCCTCGGGGCACAGCACCTTTGTGTTTTTGATGCTGTTCAGCCTCGCGCCCGGTGCGGCGGCGCCAATTCGCTGGGGCTTGATTGGGCTCGCGCTCTGGGTGGCCTGGTCACGCATCGCGGCGGGCGCGCACTTCCCTGCCGATGTGCTCGGCGGCGCCCTGCTGGGCATCGGCTGCGTGATGGTGATTACCGCGCTGTTGCATGCGGTGTGCCCGCGCGAAGATATTCGCCCCGATCTCACCGACGATTGATTCACGCCGTCCATGCGGGCAAACGCGGCGGCACTCGATGCCGCGCCAGTGCCGCAAATACCGGCACGCCGTGGCGGAAGGGCGGAATGTCTTCCCCTTGAATCAAAGGCCATAAATACCGCCGCGCCGCTGCGGTGATGCCGAATCCGTCGGGGCGGATATATTCCGCCGGCACCGGCAGCTCGACATCAGCCACCGCCTCCAGCGGCACCGGCTTCAGCGTCCACAGATACGGCTCATCGCTGGTGCGCTCAATCCCGACCATCACATCCGTCGCGCCATCCATCGCATAACGCACCGCCGCCGCCCCGCAGGCGTAGGCTTGCTCGACATCCACCCGCGAGGCGATATGCCGCGCAGAGCGTTGAAAATAATCCGACACCGCCCAATGGGTTTTGAAGCCCAGCGACCGCGACAGCATCGCCAATTGGGGCGCCATGCCGCCCAATTGCTCATGCCCGAAAATTTCGCTGATTTGCGCTTGGGCACAAAATGACAAGTCCGCGCAGAGCAAGCCCTCGGCGACCACCACCACCGCATAGCCATGCCGCGCGACCGTTTGCTGCAACGCCGCCACGAACGACGCCTGATCGAACGGCACCTCTGGCAGCAACAGCAGAAGCGGGCTGTCATCGGATTCAAACGCCAAGCCCGCCACCGCCGCCAGCCACCCGGCGTGCCGCCCCATCACCTCGGTGATAAACACCTTGGTCGAACTGCCCGCCATCGACGCCAAATCCAAAGCAGCTTCGCGCACGCTGGTGACAATATATTTCGCCGCCGAGCCGAATCCCGGGCTGGTGTCCGTGTGGGGTAAATCGTTATCGATGGTTTTGGGCACGCCCATGACGGTGAGATCCAGCCCCTGCGACCGCGCGAAACGCGCCAGTTTCGCCGCCGTCAGCATCGACCCGCCGCCGCCGTTGTACACGAAGGTGCCGATGTCATGCGCCCGCAAAACCGCCACCGCCCGGTCATAGTCTGCCCGCTGGCTCACCGGATCGCCCAAATCCGCGCGACACGAACCAAACGCCCCGCCCGGCGTATGGCGCAAGGCGGCAATTTCAGCGGGCGATTCTGCCGACAGATTCAGCAACGATTCGCGCAGCACGCCGAGAATGCCTTCTTCGGCGGCGAAGACCGTACCGAAAAACTCCGGATGCCGCCGCGCCGTTTCAATCACCCCGCAGGCGCTGGCGTTGATGACGGCCGTCACCCCGCCCGACTGGGCATATAACAAGTTGCGCGCCATACGAACCTCCAGAAATTTTCCACCAAAAATCTTCCACCGCCGCAATTGTGACGGATACCATGAATCGCTATGATGCAGGGCAGTTATCACAACCCCATGGCATTTCCCTGTTTATTTTAAGGAGTTTCGGATGCAAATCGGTACCAGCCTGACCCATTGCCTGATTGACCGCCAGCGTGACCACGCCGGCGCCACCGGCGAATTCACCCTGCTGATGAACGACATCGTCAGCGCCTGCAAAGTGATTGGCAGCCAAGTGAAAAAGGGCAACCTCATCGGCATTTTGGGTTCTGCGGACACCGAAAATGTGCAAGGCGAAACCCAAAAGAAACTGGACATCATTTCCAACGATGTGTTCACCCACACACTGATGTACGGCGGGCAAGTGGCGGCACTGGCCTCCGAAGAAATGGACGAGGTGTATCACCTGCCGGCGCAACTGCAACGCGGCAAATACCTGTGCGTGTACGATCCGCTCGATGGCTCCTCGAACATTGATGTGAATGTCACCGTCGGCACGATTTTCTCCGTCCTGCGCGCACCCGCCGGCGTGGAAAACCCCACCGAGCAAGACTTCCTGCAAGCCGGCACCGAGCAAGTCGCCGCCGGGTACTGCATCTATGGCCCGTCCACCATCATGGTGCTGACCACCGGCCACGGCGTTCACGGCTACACACTCGATCAAGACATCGGTGAATTCAAACTCACCCACCCGAACATCACCATCCCGGAAGATACCAAAGAATTCGCCATCAACATGTCGAACCAACGCTTCTGGGATGCCCCCGTCAAGCACTACATCGACGAGTGCCTGGCCGGTAAAGAAGGCCCGCGCGGTAAAGATTTCAACATGCGCTGGGTTGCGTCCATGGTGGCAGAAGTGCACCGCATCCTCACCCGTGGCGGCATCTTCATGTACCCGATCGACAGCAAAATGCGCGACAAAGGCGGCAAACTGCGCCTGATGTACGAAGCAAACCCGATGGCGATGATTATCGAACAAGCGGGCGGCCTGGCCATTACCGGCCCGGATCGCATCATGACCATCAAGCCGAGCAAGCTGCACCAGCGCGTGCCGGTGATTTTGGGCTCGAAAAACGAAGTGCAAGTCGTGTGGGATTACCACAA
>DYMR01000059.1:0-6509 GCA_020721485.1 Halothiobacillus neapolitanus
TATCCCGTTTGGCGCGCCCATTTGCTTAAAAAAGCATCAATTGGCTTCGTGCGCTTTCTTTGAATCCCCTTGCAACCGCCTGTTTTTCTTATGATTCGCTTTGATTTTTTTCTGGCGGATTGTGGCGTAAGCCATTGTACCGAAAAGAAATTTTCCTGTTTTGAGTGCTTGTGTGGCGCTAAATCGGTCGGTATAGTGGCGACCAAGTGGGGAAAAGTGGGAATCGGTGGGAAAAAGTGTTCCGAGGTGTCGCCAATCTGAGTCTCGATAGCAAAGGGCGCCTGGCCATGCCCATGCGCCATCGGGATGGCTTCGCCGCCGATCAGGGGCTGCTGGTGATGACCATCGACGCCCAAGCTGCTTGCCTTTCCCTCTATCCCTTAGCGACTTGGCTGGTCATCGAACGACAAATTGATGCGCTGCCGTCGCTCGACCCCAGCACGGTACGCATCAAACGCATGTTGATTGGTCATGCCACCGAGCTTTCGCTCGATGCCGCCGGGCGCATTCTCGTGCCGCCGGAACTTCGGCAATACGCGGCGCTGGATAAAGACGCGGTACTGCTCGGCCAGGGTAAAAAGCTGGAATTGTGGTCGCAGGCGAACTGGGCGGAGCAAACCGCTGCGTTCAGCCAATCCGCCCAATCTGGCGCGCTGCCTGCCGCACTCGCGGACATTTCACTATGACTGCCGAATTCACTCACGACACGGTGCTGCGCGACGAGGCGGTGGCCGCCTTGGCGATTCGCCCGGACGGGGTGTATCTCGATGCGACATTCGGGCGCGGGGGGCACAGCCGCGCGATTCTGGCCGCGCTGGATTCGGCTGGGCGCTTGTTCGCCACCGATCGGGATGCGCAGGCGGTGGCGGTGGGGCGGGCGTTGGCCGCTACCGAGCCCCGTTTTTCGATGCACCACGCGCCGTTTTCCGGTGCGGCGCACTGGTTGGGCGCCTGCGAATTGTCCGGGCGGGTCGATGGTGCGTTGTTTGATTTGGGCGTGTCGTCGCCGCAGATTGATGAGGCCGCACGCGGCTTTAGTTTTCAGCAAGATGGCCCGCTGGATATGCGGATGGATCAAACCACCGGTGAAACCGCTGCCGATTGGCTGGCGCGGGCGGAAGAAGTCGAAATCGCCGATGTGCTGTATCACTTGGGCGAGGAAAAATTCTCGCGGCGAATTGCGCGCTTGATCGTGCAAACGCGGACGGAGCGCCCGATTCGTCGCACCGGCGATTTGGTGCGGTTGATTACCGAAGCCAGCCCGCGCATTGATCCGCGCAAACATTCGGCCACGCGCAGTTTTCAAGCCATTCGGCTGCACATCAATCGGGAATTGGATGAAATTACCCAAGCCCTGCGGGATGTGCTGGATGTGCTGGCGGTGGGCGGGCGCTTGGTGGTGATTAGCTTCCATTCGCTGGAAGACCGCATCGTAAAAAATTTCATGCGCGATGAAAGCACGCCCGATCGGGACTTTTTCGGCCAGCCGACCGGCGTGGTGCGGCTGAAGCGCCTGGGCGGCGCGGTGCGCGCTGGTGCCGATGAGGTGGCGCGCAATCCCCGATCGCGCAGCGCCATCATGCGGGTGGCGGAGAAGCTCGCATGAAGTACCTGCTCATTCTGTTGGGTTTGGCGGCATTCGGTTCGGCGCTGGCGGTGGTCGATGTGTCGCAAAAAGATCGGGATGTGACGCGCGCGATGAGCGCCGAGCGCAGCGCCATCGCCAAATTGAATGTGACCTATGCCGAATTGCAGTTGGAAGAAGGCGCGTTGGCGGCGCAAGGGCGGGTCGATCGAATCGCCCGAACGCGGCTGAACATGCAGTCGCCGACCAGCCAGCAAATTACCGTGGTGTTCCGATGAACCCGGTCAAGCCCGTGTCCAATCGAAAAAACGCGCCGGAATCGGCGCCTTCTGCGTTCTGGGCGCCGGCCATGGAGCTGCTGCGCGCCCACTGGCGAACCAGCATTGTGCTGGGTGTATTCGTGTTCAGCGCCGTGGTGTTGCTGGGGCGTGCGGTGCAGTTGCAGGTCAGCGAACAGCGGTTTTATGTGCAGCAAGGCGGCGATCGGCAGCAACGGGCGCAGGTCATTCCCGCGCACCGAGGCATGATTCTGGATCGAAATGGCGAACCTTTGGCCATCAGCGTGCCGATGGATTCGGTGTGGATCAATCCGACCGAAATCACCAAGTTTTACAATGAACTGGCCACCGGCACCGACTCGAAAAAGGTGAAAAACCGCGATCCGGTGGCCACCCTGGCCAGCTTGCTGCAAATGCCGAAAAGCCAGTTGCAAGCGCTGGTGGCGAGCAACCGCAGCAAGCAATTTCTCTATGTGAAGCGCCTGATTCGCCCGAGCGTGGCGGAGCAAATTCAGGCCGAAAAACTGCCCGGTGTGGGGTTGCAGCGCGAATATCAGCGGTTTTACCCCACGGGGGATGTGACGGCACCGCTGCTGGGATTCACCAATATCGACGATCAAGGGCAGGCCGGTCTGGAAGCCGGCTATAACAATTATCTGGCGGGCATTCCCGGTAAGCGGCTGATTTTGAAAGATGCCTATGGTCATGAAGTGGACGACCTCGGGGTGCAAAAGAATGCGCAGCCGGGGCATGACTTGGTGTTGTCGATCGACAAACGGCTGCAATTTCTGACCTACAGCGCCTTGGCGCAGGGCGTGGCCGAGCATGAGGCGGAATCCGGTTCGGCGGTGCTGATGAATGTGGCGACGGGCGAAGTGTTGGCGATGGCCTCGGTGCCGTCGTTCAACCCCAACAACCGCGCCACGATGGTGCCGGAGGCGACCCGCAACCGCGCGATGATCGACCAGTTTGAGCCGGGTTCGTCGATGAAGCCGTTCACCATCGTGGCGGCGCTGGAAAGTGGCCGCTGGCAGCCAAACAGCACGGTGAACACCACGCCGGGCTGGGTGCGTATCGGCGGATTTACGATTCGCGACCACCGCAACTACGGTGTGTTGGATTTGCGCGGCATTCTGGAAAAATCGAGCAATGTCGGCGCCAGCCACATCGCGGAAGACATTGGCGCGCAGGCTCTGTGGACGAACATGCGCGCCTTCGGCTTTGGCCAAATGACGCCCACCGGTTTTCCGGGTGAAGTGGCTGGCCGGTTGGAAGATTGGCGGCGCTGGAGTGTGAGTGGCACGGCGGCGCATTCCTACGGTTATGGTTTGTCTGTCACCACGCTGCAACTGGCCGCCGCCTACGCCGCGTTGGCCAATCATGGCCGCTACATCACGCCGACGCTGTTCAAGCGCGAAGGGCCGGTCACGGCGACGCAAATTTGCCCCGCCAAGGATGCCGATGCCGTGGTGGATATGCTGCAAGCGGTGGTCAGCCCGGTGGGCACCGCGCCGAAAGCGCGCATCACCGGCTTTCACATTGCCGGCAAAACGGGCACCTCGCGCATGTTGGGCAGCGATGGCGAGTATTCCAAAAAGAACTACAACACCGTGTTCGCGGGCATTGCCCCGGCGAGCGATCCGCGCTTGATTTTGATCGTGGTGGTGACGGATCCGCAGAAGGGCAGCTTCTACGCCGGCGATGTGGCCGCGCCGATTTTTCACCAAATTATGGCGGGTGCGCTGCGTTTGTTGAATATCCGCCCGGACGATTTGCCGAATGAGCCACAGCCGGTCACGGCGGGTGTGGCGCCCGCTACGATCGGTGTGGCGGGCACGGCAAGCCCTAAACCCAGCGGTCAACCGCCGGCCAAGCGGGGTGGCGCATGACGGTGTTGCACTTTCCTCCGCAAGATTTGGCGCGCGTGGCCTCGGTGCTGGGGCTGCGGTTGCCGCCCGCGCGGGCGGCGCTGCCGGTTCGCGCTTTGAGTGACGATACCCGTCAATTGGGCGCGGATGTGGTGTTCCTGCTGCGCCCCGGCGCGCGGGCGGCGGAATATCTGGCACAAGCGTTAGCAGGTGATGTCGCGGCGGTGATCGTACCCGCCAGCCTAGTATCTGACGACGCTCGGGTGTTCGCCGTGGCGGATTGGGCGATGGCGTGGCAGCGCCTGGTGGCGGCAGTGCGCGCGGCGCCCATCGACGAATTGACGATTGTGGGCGTGACCGGCACCAACGGCAAAACCAGCGTGGCGCATTTCATTGCTCAGTTGCTGCGCGCCAGCGGCGCACCGCATACGGAGGCCGTCGGCATCATCGGCACCTTGGGGGCGGGCTTGTGGCCGCTCGATTCTGCCGCATGGGCACCGACGGCCAACACCACGCCGGGTTTGCTGGAAACCTTGGATTTGCTGGCCGGCTTCGCGCGGCGCGGCCTGCGGTATGTGGTGATGGAAGTTTCGTCGCACGCGCTCGATCAGGATCGCGTCGCGGGATTACCGATCCGGGTGGCGGTGTTCACCAATTTGAGCCGCGATCATCTGGATTATCACGGCGATATGGCGCGTTATCTGGCGGCCAAACTCAAGCTGTTCGCCCACCCCGGCCTAACGGCGGCGGTATTGAATGCGGACGGCGCGTGGCTGGAAGCGTTGTGTGATGCGACCGTTCCCGAGGCCGATTGCTGGGTGTTCGGCCTGACCGACGCTCAGCACCGCGCGCCGGATTGTCATCACCTGACGGTGCGGCGGATGAAAACCCTGCCCAGCGCCTTGTCGATGACGGTGGACACCCCCTTCGGCAGCCTGACCCTCCACCCGCCCTTGCTCGGGCGCTTTAATGCGGCGAATGTGCTGGCGGCGTTGACGGCGGTGTTGTCGCTGGGCATGCCCGCCGCCGCCGCGCAGCAGGCCGTGGCGAAACTCACGCCCCCGCCGGGGCGCATGCAACAAATTCCTTTGCCGAATGGCGCGCGTGCCGTGGTGGATTACGCCCACACGCCGGATGCCTTGGCGCAAGTGCTCGAAGCGCTGGCGGCGCATCGATACGCGAACGGAAAAATCCACTGCGTGTTCGGCTGCGGCGGCGATCGAGACACCGGCAAACGGCCGCTCATGGGCGCCGTGGCCGATCGACTGGCGGATGTCGTGATTCTGACCAACGACAACCCGCGCAGTGAAAACCCAGACACGATCTTGAACGCGATTGCCGAAGGCATGATGCGCCCGCCGCTGCGCTGCCCCGATCGCGCGGAAGCCATCACGCGGGCACTCGATGCAGCGGCACCGCAGGATTGGGTGCTCATCGCCGGCAAAGGCCACGAAACCAGCCAAATTCAGAACGGCATCGACACGCCGTTTTCCGATGTGGCGGTGGTGAACGATTGGGTGGCCGCTCAGCAACGGGAGGGCGCGCCATGCTGAACGCACCGCTGGCCGACATCGCCCGTTGGCTGAAGTGCGCCGTGCCGGATTCAGCGGCGGCGCAGCCTGTGATGGGCGCCAGCACCGACACCCGCAGCCTTCAGCCGGGCAACCTCTTTTTCGCCCTCTGCGGCGAACGCTTCGATGGCCACGATCATCTGCCCGCCGCGCTCGAACGCGGTGCGGTGGCGGCGGTGGTGCGCCGATTCCTGCCGGAAGTTGCGCTGCCGCAACTCGTCGTGGCTGATCCGCTCGCCGCCCTGCACACCGTCGCGCAGTGCTGGCGTCGCGCCTGCCCGGCGCAGGTCGTGGCCGTCACCGGCAGTGCGGGGAAAACCACGGTCAAACAATTGCTGGCCGCGATGTGTTCCGCCGCTGGCTCCACGCTGGCGACCGAAGGCAATCTGAACAACGACATTGGCGTGCCGCTGACCTTGCTCAAACTCAGCCGCGAACACCGCTTCGCCGTGATCGAAATGGGCGCGAATCATGTGGGCGAAATCGCCCGCTTGACCGCGCTGGCGGCGCCACACATTGGCGTGGTGACGATGGCCGGGCGCGCGCACATGGGTGAATTCGGTTCGGTCGAAGCCATCGTGCGGGCGAAGGGCGAGCTGTTCGCCGGTTTGGCGCCTGAGGCCACCGCGATCATGAATGCCGACGATGCCGGCTTTGCCTATTGGCAAGCCCACTGCCCGGCGCGGCAGCACAGCTTTTCCCTGACCGCACAGCCCGGTGCGCAGTGGCAAGGCCGCTACGACGCGGCGGAACACCGCTTGGCCGTGGATGAAGCCGGTACGGCGCTCTTAACCGCGCTGCCGGTGCCCTTGCCGGGTGCCCATAACGCCCAGAATGTGCTGGCGGCGGTCGCGGTGGCGCGGGCGGCGGGCTTATCTGCCGAAATCATCCACCACGGGCTGGCGCAGTTTGTGCCCCCGGCGGGGCGGATGGCGGTGCACGCCTTGCCCTCGGGCGCGGTGCTGATTGATGACACCTACAACGCCAACCCCGAATCCATGCGCGCGGCGCTGAATGAATTGGCGCGTCGCCCCGGCCGGCGGGTGGCCGTGTTGGGCGATATGGGGGAACTGGGCGCCTACAGCGAGGCCGAACACGCGGCCTTGGGCGAATTCGCGGCGCGCTTGCCGGTGGATGCGCTGATCGCGCTGGGCGACGACATGCGTTTCGCCGTGGCGGCGTTCCGCGCGATTCGCCCCGGTGCGCT
>DYMR01000059.1:6609-10639 GCA_020721485.1 Halothiobacillus neapolitanus
CCCGTCCGATCACGATTTTGTTCAAAGGATCTCGATTCATGCGCATTGAACGCGTCATGGCCGCCGTGGCACCGTCCACCCAATCCACTGGGGAGGCGCATTGACATGCTGTTGATTTTTTTCGAATGGTTGGAAAAATACTTCAGCGCCTTTGGCGTGTTTCGGTACCTCACCCTGCGCTCGATGCTCGGCGTGCTGACCGCCCTGTTGGTCGCATTGTGGGTGGGGCCCGGCATGATTCGCATGCTGCAAGCCTTCAAAGCGGGGCAGCCGATTCGTTCCGACGGGCCGCAATCGCATTTGAGCAAAGCGGGCACGCCGACCATGGGCGGCGCGCTGATTCTGGTGGCCATTGGCGTGGCCGTGCTGCTCTGGGGCGATTTGTCGAACAAATACATCTGGATTGCGATGGTCACGACCTTCGGCTTCGGCGCGATTGGCTTTGCCGATGACTACCTGAAGCTTTCCAAACGCAACAGCCGGGGGCTGGCCTCGCGCTACAAATACTTCTGGCAGTCGGTGATTGCGCTGATCGTGGCGGTGGTGCTGTTCAATATGGCGAAAACGCCGCAAGAAACCGGCCTGATTATTCCGCTGTTCAAAGATGTGCTGGTGCCGCTGGGTTTTGGCTACATCTTGCTGGCCTATTTCGTGATTGTCGGCAGCTCCAACGCGGTGAACCTGACCGACGGGCTCGATGGCTTGGCGATCATGCCGACCGTGCTGGTGGCCGGGGCGCTGGCGGTGTTCGCGTATGTGACGGGGAACGCCAAATTCGCGCTGTACCTCGGCATTCCGTTTGTGCCGGGCGTGGGCGAGCTGGCGGTGTTCTGTGCCGCCATCGTCGGCGCCGGGCTCGGGTTTTTGTGGTTCAACAGCTACCCGGCGCAGGTGTTCATGGGCGATGTCGGCGCGCTGGCTCTCGGGGCGGCGCTCGGCGTGGTCGCGGTGATGGTGCGGCAAGAAATCGTGCTGTTCATCATGGGCGGCATTTTCGTGCTGGAAACCGTCTCGGTCATTCTGCAAGTCGCCTCGTTCAAACTCACCGGCAAGCGGATATTCCGCATGGCGCCGATTCACCACCACTTTGAGCTCAAGGGCTGGCCGGAGCCGAAGGTGATCGTGCGGTTTTGGATCATCACCGTCATTTTGGTGTTGATCGGCTTGGCCACGCTGAAGGTGCGTTGAGATGAATTCGCGCACGCACAACACGGCACTGATTCTGGGGATGGGCGGCAGTGGGCAGTCCGTGGCGCGGTATTTCGCCCGCATCGGCCGTCCGTTCGCGGCTGCCGATACCCGCAGCGATGCCGCGTTGGCATCGATGTGGCGGGAGCAATTCGGTGGAGAAGACCGCCTCCGCATCACCTTGGGCGCGTTGCCGACCTCGCTGCTCGATGGCGTGGATGAAGTGATCGTCAGCCCCGGCTTGGCGCTGACCACCCCCCTGATCGTGGCCGCCCAAGCGCGCGGTATTCCGGTGCGCGGCGATGTCGATTTGGCGCTGCGTGCCCATCGTTTGCCGACGGTGTTGATTACTGGCTCTAACGGCAAAAGCACCGTCACCGCCTTGGTGGGCGCGTTGTTCGATGCGCTGGGCATGCCGGCGGCGGTGGGCGGGAATTTCGGCACGCCCGCGCTGGATTTGCTCACGCAGGACGCCGCCGTGTGGGTGCTGGAAGTCTCCAGTTTCCAACTCGAAACCATGCGCTTGGCCGACTATCCGCCCACGGCAGCCACCGTGCTGAATGTCAGCCAAGACCACCTCGATCGGCACGGCAGTATGGCCGCGTATGCCGCCATCAAAGCGGCGGTGCTCAGCCACGCCGCCACCGCCGTGGTGAATGCCGAAGACCCATTGGTCGCGGCGATGCCCCGCGCGGCGCAGGCCCGGCGGGTCTCGTTTGCATCCACTGCGCCGGCCAATCCGGCCGATTTTGGCCGAATTGCGCACGATGGCGCGCTCTGGCTGGCGCAGGGCGATGCCCCGATTCTGCCGGTGGCCGAGCTCGGAATCTTGGGGCTGCACAATCAAATGAATGCGCTGGCCGCCCTGGCCTTGGTGCAGGGCGTGTTGCCGGAAGTTCGTTTGGACGACCCGCGCATCCTGGCGGTGTTGCGCGGCTTTACCGGCTTGGCGCACCGCGCGCAAACCGTGGGCTGGCTGGATACCGTGCGCTGCATCGACGATTCCAAAGCCACCAATGTCGGCGCGGCGGTGGCGGCCATTGCCGGCATCGACGCCCCCTTGGTGCTGATCGCGGGCGGGCAGGGTAAAGGGCAAGCGTTTGCGCCGTTGGCCGAAGCCTTGCGCAGCCGGGCGGTCGGGCTGGTGCTGCTCGGGCAAGATCAGCAATCCATTGCCGATGCCGTGGCGCAGGCCGGGTTAACCGCGTTGCCGATCCGGCGCGTGGTTTCGATGACCGAGGCGGTGGCCGCTGCCGCCGAACTCGCCCCGCCAAATGGGGTGATTTTGCTGGCACCGGCCTGCGCCAGCTTGGATATGTTCGCCAATTATCAAGACCGGGGGCGGCAATTTGCCGCCGCCGTGGCGGCGCGGCTGGCCGAAGGGGTGCAGGCATGAACGCCATCCTCGCCCGCCTGTTGCCTTGGTTGGCACGCTCGGATGCCGCGCAGCTCCGCGAAGAGGGCGGCATTCGCATCGACCCGATTTTATTGCTGGCCGCCGCCGCCTTGCTGGCTTGGGGGCTGGTGATGGTCACTTCCGCCTCGATGGAGCTGGGCGAGCAATTCGGCAACCCGTTCCACTTCGTCATTCGGCAAGGCTTTGCCGTGTTCGTCGGCTTGGTGGCGGTTCTTGTGGTCGTGCTGCGCATGCCGATCAGTTTCTGGGTGGAATATAAAGCTGCGATTTTGATCGCCTCGGTGCTGATGCTGCTGGTGGTGATGCTGCCGGGCGTTGGGCGCGAAGTGAATGGCGCGAGCCGCTGGATTCCTTTGGGGCCGGTGAACATCCAAGTGTCTGAATTTGCGCGGCTGGGCGTGATTATTTGGATGGCGGGTTACATCGCCACCCACACGATCAAGCTGCAAAACCGCATCAGCGGGATTTTTGGCCCGGTGATGGTGATTGGCGTGGTGAGTGTCCTGTTGCTGTTGCAGCCGGATTTCGGCACCACGGCGGTGCTGGACATCACTCTGTTCGCCATGGCCTGGCTCGCGCGCGCGCAGTGGCAAACCATGGTGGGCTCGGTGTCTTTGCTCGGCATCATGGGCTTTTTCGTGGTCATTTCTGAGCAATACCGCATCGAACGGCTGATGTCGTTCTCCAACCCGTTTGCCGATCCGTTCGGGCATGGCTATCAGCTTGCCAACGCCCTGATTGCGATTGGCACCGGCGGGGTGTTCGGGCGCGGGTTGGGCGAGAGCATCCAGAAGCTGTCGTATTTGCCGGAAGCGCACACGGACTTCATTTTCGCCGTGCTGGCGGAAGAATTGGGGTTGGTCGGCGTGATTTGCCTGATGACGCTGTACGCCCTGATCGTTTGGCGCGGCTTTGTGATTGCAGAAATGGCGTGGCGCGAAAACCAAATTGCGGGCGCGGCGCTGGCCTGGGGCATCAGCGTGTGGTTCGGCATGCAAACCCTCATCAACATGGGCGTGAACATGGGTTTGCTGCCGACCAAGGGGCTGACGCTGCCGCTGATGAGTTACGGCGGTTCGGCCATTATTGTGGCGCTGATTTCATTGGGTTTGCTGTTCCGCGTACACCACGAAGCTGCCTCGGTGGCGGCATTGCGTGAGGCACAGCAGGCGCGTCAAGGAGCGACGATGGGCTCAAATTCGGGCAGCAGTCCGAGTGCGGGCATGGGCAATACAG
Organism: Halothiobacillus neapolitanus; assembly: GCA_020721485.1. GTDB lineage: Bacteria > Pseudomonadota > Gammaproteobacteria > Halothiobacillales > Halothiobacillaceae > Halothiobacillus > Halothiobacillus neapolitanus_B. The sequence continues at coordinate 10,451 of DYMR01000059.1, forward strand.
GAGGTGTGCAATGAATGCAGAAGATACGAACGCCGTGGTTTACCTGCTGGCGGGCGGCACCGGCGGCCATGTGGTGCCGGCGTTGACCGTGGCGAAGGCGCTGTCTGAGCGCGGATGCACCATCCGGTGGCTCGGCACGAAGGCAGGCATCGAGGCGACACTGGTGCCCGCCGCTGGCTTCGCGATTGA
>DYMR01000060.1 GCA_020721485.1 Halothiobacillus neapolitanus
GGAGTGAGGGCGAGCGGGGTAGGCCCGCCCTCATCGCATGGCACATTGAGCGATTGCTCGTTGTGCCGCCATCCTTGGCACGATTCGAGACACGCAGGGGTGGGCTTAGCAGGCTGTTGAAAAACGGTTTCAACAGCCTGTTAATGCAAGCCAAGTTAAAACAAACCAAGGATGGCTTGCCCGAAGATCAAGCATTTTCAGTGCGTGATCTTCGCCCATCGTTACGGGCGTGTACCGGAACGAAGGAGTTGAAAAAACGACAAGGAAGTCTTTTTTCAACATCCTGTTAGTTAGGGGCGATCGATGAAATACCCCGCCCGCGAGAGTTCGTAGAGCCGGACGATGCCCGCCGGGGTGGTGCGCGCGGCGGGGTTGAGTTCCGGCTCATGTCCCAGTGTTTTCGCGAGGGCTTTCATGGAGTTTTGGCAGGCGGAAAACCGCACGCCATCCGCTGCGAGGGCTTCAACTTGCGGTGCCAGCGGGTTGTCGCGCAGCAATAATTGCAGGCCGGGGCCAAAGCCGACGACTTCCAAATCCAGTTGGTCTGGGCCGAAATGTTTGAGCAGGTTGCGCGCCACATTCAGCACGAGTTGCTGGCGGGCGGGATCGGCGTCGGTGATTTGTAGGGCGATGTGCTCTTTGGCGAAGGGTTTTTGATCCAAAATTTTGGCGATGGGCTCCTGCGCGGGGTTGGCGGCAACCCACAGGGGAACGAGCGTCAAGCAGCCGGCGGCAAGCACGGCGGCTTTCAATGAACGAGGGAGTTTCATGGTGATTTCCTTTGATCGAGTTCTGCGGGCTTTTTGTTTGTTCTCCGCCGATCGTGCAGCGGTATTCCCCAAGACGGCGCAGCGGCGGAGATTCTTCCATCGCAGTTTTTAATGCGGGTAAAGAAAATTCCACGCAGGCAGAGCGCGTAAAGCTGGAATATTTCTTTGTGGCAGGGCGTCTTATGCGCAGTAGAGAATCCACTGATTAGCGTCCTCTCCCCTCGTGGGCGCGGGCGGGATGGGGCGATCAATTCATCATCGGTTTGGTTCACCCCCTCCCCAACCCTCCCCCCTCAAAGGGGAGGGGGTATCGCAACGAATCAAAATTTCCTCAAGCAATAGGCGGGGCGTGTTTTGACGATTTCGGAGCTATTTTTTGGCCGCATCGGGTTCAACCAGCGCTTGCAGGCGTTGCGTCCGAGGCTGTATCGGCTGGCGTTTGCGTGGTGTAAGGATCCGTATTTGGCGGACGATCTCGCGCAGGAGGCGATGATTCGCGCCACGCACCGGCAAGGGCAGTTGCGCGCGCCGGAATTGCTCGACCGCTGGGTGATTCGGATTTTGGCGAATCTGTGGTTCGACCATTTGCGGGCAGAACACCCCACCGAAAGTTTGGACGAGGTGATGGATCAGTTGCCTGCCGCCGCCGGCGAAGAGCCCGAGGGCGCGCATCGTCGCCAAGAAACCATCGAGCGGGTGCGGGCGGCGGTGGCGCGCTTGCCGCCGGTTCAGCGGGTGGTCATCACCTTGGTGGATTTGGAAGAGTTGTCGTACAGAGAAGTCGCCGAGGTGCTGGATTTGCCCATGGGCACCGTGATGAGCCGCTTGTCGCGCGGGCGGCAAAAACTCAAAGAATGGTTGATCGATGAGGCGAGCGAGGGGCGGCGCGCCGCATCCTGCCGGTTACGGAGGGTTCAATGATGAATCAACGGCCATTTGAATCGACCCCGCGCCTGTCGGCGGAAGAACTCAATGCGTTTGTGGACGATGAGTTGTGCGCCGAAGACCGCGAGCGGGTTCGGGCGGGCATACAGGCCGATGCCGCGCTCACGCAGCAGGTGTGCGCCCTCGATCAGCTTCAGGACTGGCTGCGCGAGGCCTACCGTGCGCCGCCCGTGCCGCCGCGTCGGGGGATTCGGCAGCGTGGACTCGGTGTTTTGGCTTGGGTGCCGGTGACGGCCGCCGCCTGCGGGTTGCTCTGCGTGGGGGCGCTGCTCGGTTGGCTGGTGGCCAAACAAACGGCGCTGCCGAACACCGTGCCCGAATCGGTCTTGGCCGCGCGGGTGCTGCCCCCGGTGGTGGATGCGCGGCATGTGCTGGTGCGCTGGGGATCGGACGCGCCGCAAAAGGCGCAAGAATCTTTGGACATGGTGAAAACCTTGCTGGCGCAATCCGCGCATGAACCCGGTTTTCGGCTGGAGGTGCTGGCCAATGCCGAGGGCGTGCGGCTGCTGAGCGCGGAAGATTCGCCCTATGCCGCTGAAATTGAGGCGCTGGCCAAGCAATACCCGAATGTACGGTTTTTGGCGTGTGGCAACAGCATGAAAACGCTGGAGAAAACCGGGAAATCGCTCCGGCTGCTGCCGCATGTGCAGATCACGCCCTCGGCGGTCGAGCAAGTCGCCAGTCGGGTGCGCGAAGGCTGGGCGTATTTGTCGATTTGACGCCGCTGTCGAAGCGACGGGTGATGGAAAGGCCGTTGAAAGCAGTATTCAACAGCCTGTGACCAGCCGGCGTGCGCCGGAACGATGGGGTTAAAAAAGACAGGAAAGTCTTTTTTCAACAGACGGTTAAGTCGCCGCAATCGCCGCGAGAAGGTCCTCGAACGCTTGTTCGAACAACACCAGCCCTTCATCGAGCAATTGGTCGCCGATGGCGCCATCCATGTCGATGCCGAGCGCGGCCAGCGCATCCCACACGGTGCGGTCTTCGTCGTAGCGCGGCTTGAGCAGCGAGGCGCTGCGCCCGTGATCGGCGAAGGCTTTGAGGGTCGCTTCCGGCAAGGTGTTGATGGTGCAGGGGGCGATCAGGTTTTCGACATACAGCACATCCGAATACGCGGCGTTTTTCGTGCCGGTGCTCGCCCAGAGCAGGTATTGGCTGCGGGCGCCGAGGGCGCGTAGTTCGGCAAAGCCTTCCCCTTCAAACACTTCGCGGTAGTGTTGGTAGGCCATGCCCGCGAGCGCCAGGGCGGCTTTGCCTTTGAGCGCGAGGGCTTCTGGGCTGCCAAGCGCGTCGAGTGTTTGATCGACGAGGGTATCGACTCGGCTCATGAACAGGCTGGCCACCGCGCGCACCTGCCCGACGGCACCGCCCCGCGCGTGATACGCCTTGAGCCCGCGTTGGTAGGCGGCGAACAGGGTTTTGATTTGGGCGAGCGAGAAAATCAGGGTGACATTCACGCTGATGCCGTGGCCAATCATTTCTTCAAACGCGGCAATGCCCTCGGGCGTGGCCGGCACTTTGATGAGCAGGTTGGGGCGGTCGGTTAAATCGACCAGGCGGCTGGCGGCGGCGAAGGACGCGGCGGCGTTGTGGGCGATGCGCGGCGATTCTTCCCAGCTGACCCAGCCATCTTCGCCCGCGCTCTCGTCCCACAGCGGGCGCAGCAGGTCGCAGGCTTGGCGGATGTCGCTGACCACCAAGTGTTCATACACGGCTTCGATGTCGTCGAACTTGGCTTTGCAGGCGGCAATATCGGCGGTGTAGTAGGGGCTGCCAACGATGGCCTTTTTGAAAATTGACGGATTGGAGGTGAGCCCCCGGATGCCGTAGTCGCGGATCATGGCGGCGAGTTGCCCGCTGGCGATCAATTCGCGCGATAAGTTATCCAGCCACAGACTTTGGCCTTGGTTGCGGTAGAGTTCGGTGACATCGTTCTTCGACATGGTGGGTTCTCCTCCTGAAAATCGCCCAGCGAAATGCTGCGCCTTATCCTAGCCCGCGCGCACGGCGGCGGGGATGAATTTTCTTTGACCGTGGGGCGGCTTCGTTCTATGCCCGCCGAAAAAACAACAGCGCGAGCGCGATGCCGAGCCCAGTCACGGCGCCGTACAAATGCGCATCGACCACGACCGGCACGCCCAACCAGCGCGCGCTGCCCCAGTCGCCGTAGTGTTGCTCCCACAGAATTTTGAAGATCAGCGCGGCGCCGAGCGCCAGCCCGCCCAGCCATTCCTTGCGCGACAGCAGGGCGATGGCGCTGGCCGCGAACAACCCGTGCAGCACGCCGGACAAGCCGACATACCAGCCCAGTCGCGGATCGAGAAAAAACAAGCCCAGCCCCACGCCGAGGCTCGTACCGAGCAGCAAAATCACATAGCGGCGCGGCGTTTCGAGATACCCCGCGAGCGCCGTCCACAGCAGCAGCCCGGCTAAATCTACCGCCAGATGGCGCAGGTTGGCATGCACGAAGTTGCCGGTGAACAGCCGCCAGATTTGCCCGTGCACAATATCGGCGCGGTCATAGCTCAGCCAAACGCCGCCGTGCAAAAAATAAATGCCGATGGCCGCGAGGGCGACGAATGCGGTTATCAGCCAGCGGTGGGTGGTGTCATTCATGGGAAATTACGGTCAATCCGTGGGTCAGCGAGGCTGTGGCTCAGTCGGCCAAGGCGCGCAGAATGCCGGGGCTGAGAAACCACACGAGTTGGCCTTGGCCGGCGGCGATGCCTTCGTTGAAGCGTAGGAGGGCGGCGCCGCCTTTTTTGAATGGGGTGTTGCCGAGGGCGCGGTCGTGCAGCAGGCATTCCAGCAATTCGCCCAAGTTCGGTTCGTGCCCAACCAGCGCCAGTGCTTCGACGCGCGGTTGTTTGCGCAGCCAGTCGATGGTGGCTGCGGTGGGGCTTTCCGGGCTGAGCACCGGCTCGACATCAATATGGCGAATTTCCAGCGATGGGGCGATCAATTCGGCGGTGTGCCGCGCGCGCAGCAGCGGGCTGCTGATGAGTCGTTCGATGGGGAGCGCCAGCGTCATCAGGCCACGGGCGGCATGCTGCATGCGCTCGATCCCTCGGGCGGTGAGGGGGCGGAGTTCATCCGGCGCGCCGGTTTGAGCAAAAACATCCCGGTCTTCGGCCGGGGCGTGGCGGATTAACAGAATGTCCATGACCGAGTTCACACAATCGAGAGGTGTCGATGCTAGCACCCTTCGCCGGGGATTGCGTGACAGCGTGGCGGGACGGGATTAACAGGCTGTTAAGGCGTTTGGCTTGCGGCGGGGTAGCCTTCTTCGGCTAGGGCGGCGATCAGCGCTTCTTCCGTGGCGGTGCCGGTGACGACGGCTTGCGGCGGGTGCAGGCTGACGCGCGCTTCCGCCACGCCGGGCACGGCGCGCAGGGCGTCGGTGGCGGCGCGCACGCAGTGGGCGCAACTCATGCCGTCGATGGTCAGGGTGAGGGTGTGCATGGCGGGTACCTCGGGTTAAATGTTTTCAACCGCCTGTTAAGGCGGCAGATACGCGCTGCAATTTTTCGCGCACGGCATGGCCCAGGGCGACGACTTCTGGCCGGTCGATCAGGCAGAGCACGGCGACCGGGTCCATGAAGGAGACGATCGAGCGGTCCGCTCCGTCGGCACGCACGACGACATTGCAGGGCAGCAGTACGCCGATTTCCGGTTCGAAATTCACCGCTTGATGCGCGTATTGCGGGTTGCAGGCACCCAAAATCACATAGGGGGCTTGTTCGACGCCGAGTTTGGCCTTGAGGGTGGCGGCGACATCAATGGTGGTGAGCACGCCGAAGCCTTCGTCTTTCAGCGCTGCCGTGACGCGCTCGATGGCGGCGGGTACGGGCAGGTCGAGGGCGGTGGTGAAGCTGATTTGTGACATGTGAACTCCTAAATTTCGTTCAGGTTGGGGTGGCGGCGGTGGCGTCGGGTTGCCACGGTTTGAGTCGTTTGAGGCGCAGGCTGTTGGCGAGCACGAACACGGAGGATAACCCCATCGCCACGCCGGCGACCATCGGGTTGAGCTCGATCCCCCAAGGGCGACCCAGCCCGGCGGCGAGGGGGATCAATAAAATATTGTAGAAAAACGCCCAGAACAGGTTGGCGCGAATCACGCGCAGGGTGTGGCGGGCGGTGTCGATGGCGGTGATGAGCGCCGCGAGCCCGCCGGTGAGGCTAACTGCGGCGGTGTCGCGCGCGATTTCGCTGCCGCTGCTGAGCGCGAGGCCGACATCGGCTTGTGCCAGCGCGGGCGCATCGTTGATGCCATCGCCGACAAATCCGACCCGTGCAAATCCGCCCTGTGCGTCGCCCTGCTGCGCCGCGTGCACGCAGCGGGCTTTGTCGGCGGGGCGGGTGTCGGCGTGCAGCTCGTTCAAGCCCAAGGCCGTCGCCTGCGCTTTGGCGCTGGTCTGGCTGTCGCCCGTGACCATCACCGGTCGAATGCCGCGCGCGCGCAGGGCGGCGATGACGGCGGGGGCTTCCGGGCGCAGGGCATCGGCGATGGCGACCCAACCGCAGATTTTTTGATTGATCGCCACCCAAACCACGGTGCTGCCGGGGTGTTCGGCGGCGTGCGTGCGCAGTGTTTCGGGCAGAGTCTCGGGCAAAGTTTCTGGCGGAATGTCCGGCAAGGACGCGCGGCGCGCGATGAAGTCGGCAGAACCGACCGCAACGCGGGCGCCATCGGCTTCACGGAGGCCGTCGATGCCTTCGCCGGGGTGGGCGGTAAAGGCGCGAAAGCGCGGCGGTTCGCCGGGAAATTGGGCGGGGTGGTCCTGCCGATACTGCCGGAAGGCGTCGGCCAGCGGGTGCTCAGACTGTTGCTCCAATGCGGTGGCCGCCGCCAGCCATTCGTGTTCGGCGCCGCCGGTATGCAGGCTGCGCGCGGCGACAAGGCGCGGGCGGCCTTCGGTGAGGGTGCCGGTTTTATCGAGCAGCAGGGTATCGAGCTGGGCGAGGGTTTCCAGCGCGGCGCCTTCGCGAAACAACACGCCCAGCTGCGCGGCGCGGCCCGTGCCTACCAAAATCGCCGCCGGGGTGGCCAAGCCCATCGCGCAGGGGCAGGCGACGACCAGCACGGTGAGGGCGGACACAAACGCCACCGCCAGCCCGCCGCCGTGCGCGCTGCCGAGCCATATCCACGCCGCAAAACTCGCCAGCGCGATCAGCAGCACCAGCGGCGTGAACCCGCGCACCACGCGGTCGGCCAGTCGCTGAATCGGCAGTTTGCCGCCCTGCGCGCGTTCGACCAGCGCGATGATGCGCGCCAGCACGGTGTCTTGCCCGGTGGCCTGCACCACGAGCTCTAGGTGCCCGTCGAGACAGCGGGTGCCGCCGACCACGGCATCCCCCTCGCCTCGGCTGACCGGCAAGGATTCACCGGTGAGCAGTGATTCATCGATGGCGGCGCGCCCTTTGGCGATGCGCGCATCGGCGGGAATCCGCTCACCGGGACGCACCGCCACGCGGTCGCCTAAGTGCAGTTGATCCGGCGAGAGGGCGGTTTCGCTGCCATCGGCATTCAGTCGGCGGGCGGGTTGGTGGGTGAGTGCGGCGAGCTGGGTTAGCGCCGCCGCCGCCTGCCGTTTGGCGCGATCTTCCAGCGCTTTGCCCAGCAAAATGGCGGTGATGACCACGGTGACGGTATCGAAATACAGCCCGCGCGCGGTCGCGGGGATGAATTCGGGCAGGAACAAGACGAGGCTGCTGAACAGCCAGGCCGCGCCCGTGCCGGTGGCGACCAAGGTGTTCATGTCCGGTTCGAGTGTGCGGGCAGCGCGCCAACCGGTGCGGAAAAATCGCCGTCCCGGCCCGAACAAAATCACGCTGGCGAGCAGCCATTGCAGCGCATCCCAAAAGGCGGGATGGGGTTGGAGGGTTTGCAAGGCCGCGCCGAAGGCCGGCCAGAGCATCGGCCCCATTGCCAAGACCAACACCGGCAGGCTGAGGGCGGCGCTGAACCACACCGCGCGGGTGGGGGTGGGCGATTCGTGGTGAGACGGGCCGTGCGATGGATCGTGCGATGGCGTGGCGGGCGCCGCTTCGACTGGCCGTGCGCCGTATCCGGCGGCGGTAATCGCGGCGCACAGCGCCTGCGGCTGGGTGGCGTCGGCATCAAATTGGATTTCCGCCCGTCCCGTCGCCAGATTCACCGTGGCGTGCTGCACGCCGGGGGTTTTGGCCAAGCGCCGTTCGATGCGCCCCACACAGGCGGCGCAAGTCATGCCGTCGATCACCACTTGGGTGGTTTGCTCGCTCATGGGGTGGGTTCCTCGCGGCCAGGTTCCTCGCAGGCGGGAGGGGCGTCCGTCAGCGCCGCCAAAATCGGGCAATGCCGGGTGGCGCCGTGGCCGGGGCAACAGTCGGCCAGGGCGGTGAGCCCGGCGCGCATGCGGGTCAAGTCGGCAATTTTTTGGTCGATGTCGGCTAATCGGGTGTGCGCCAAGGCTTTCACCGCCGCGCTGTCCGCCTCCGGCTGGGCGTGCAGTGAGAGCAGTTCGCCAATTTCGTGCAGGGTGAAGCCCAAGGCTTGGGCGCGCCGAATAAAGTGCAAACGCGCCAAGGCTTCGTCGCCGTATTCGCGGTAATTGGCGGCGCTGCGGGTGTGCGGCGTAATCAGCCCCAGTTGTTCGTAATAGCGCAGGGTCGCGGTGGGCAGGCCAGCGGCGCGGGCGAGGCGGCCAATGCGGTGCGATTCGGCCATCGGAAGGCTCCGGCTTTAAGGAGAAGCCGAGTGTAAACCTTCAAGTTGGGTTGAAGGTCAAGCACCGAATGGCGCGGTGCTCAACCGTGCAATTCCAGCCACTCCATTTCCAGCGCCTCGTGCTCTTCGTTGGCGTGTTGGCGCTGGGCGCTGAGTTGGTCGAGCGCGGGATTGGGGCTGGTTTGATACAGCGATGGGTCGGCCAAGGCGGCATCGAGTCGCGCGAGTTCCGCCACGATTTCCGCCAGCCGGTGTTCGACTTTTTGAATGCGCTGCGCGGTTTTTTTGTCGCGCGGGGTCGCCGGAGCCGTAGGTTTGGGTGTGGGCGCGGGCGTTTTCGGCGCGGCGGCGGACGGTTGCGGTGCCGGTGCGGCGCCGGATTTTGCCTTGGATGCCGCAGCGCGGCGCTCTTCGTCGAGCGTGCGGCGGTAGTCGTCCAAATCGCCATCGAATACGCCGACTTGCCCTTGATGCACGCGCCAGAAGGTGTCGCAGACCATTTCCAGCAAGCTGCGATCATGCGAGACGACCAAGAGCGCGCCTTCAAAGGTTTGCAGCGCGGCGGCCAGGGCTTCGCGCACTTCCAGATCCAAGTGGTTGGTCGGTTCGTCGAGCAGCAACAGGTTCGGCTGTTGCCACACCAGCAACGCCAGCGCCAGACGGGCTTTTTCGCCGCCGGAGAAGGGTTCGATGCCATCGAAGGCACGATCGCCGATGAAGCCGAAGCTGCCGAGGAAGTTGCGCAGTTCTTGCGTGCTGGCGGTTTTGCCCGCGAGCCGTTCGAGCGCGCTCATCGGCGTGTCGCGCGGATCGAGTTGTTCGAGCTGATGCTGGGCGTAGTAGCCGATGCGCACGCCGGCGGCGATGTGCAGGTTGCCGGCCTGCGGTTCGGCGGCTTTGCCGAGCACGCGCATCAGGGTGGTTTTGCCCGCGCCGTTCGCGCCCAATAAGCCGATGCGGTCGCCCGAACGAATGCTGGCGGTGATGCCGGTCAGCAGCGGGGTATCGTTGTAGCCGATGGCGAGTTTTTCCAGCGTCACCAAGGGATCGGGCGCGTTGGGTGCGGGGCGGAAGCTGAAATTGAATTGGCTGTCGGCGTGTGTCGCGGCCAGCACCGGCAGGCGCGCGAGCGCCTTGATGCGGCTTTGCGCTTGCCGCGCCTTGGTGGCCTGCGCGCGGAAACGGTCGATAAACGCCGTCAAATGCGCGCGTTCGCGTTCGATTTTGGCCGCGAGTGCCGCATCTTGCAGTTGCCGCTCGGCACGCATCCGCTCGAAATCACTGTAGTTGCCGGTGTACACGGTGAGCGATTGCTGGGCGAGGTGCGCAATGTGGGTGCAGACGGCATCGAGAAAATCCCGATCATGCGACACCACCACCAACATGCCGGGGTAGCTCGTCAACCAGTGTTCGAGCCAGAACACCGCATCCAAATCCAAGTGGTTGGTCGGTTCATCCAGCAGCAGGATGTCGCTCGGGGCGAGCAGCGCGCGGGCGAGGTTGATCCGCATGCGCCAGCCGCCGGAAAACGAGCGCACCGGCCGGTCGATGGTGTTCGGCGCAAAGCCCAGGCCGTCGAGCAGCTTGGCGGCACGGGCGCGGGCGGTAAAGCCATCGATGGTGTCAAATTCGGGATACAGCTCCGCCAGCGCCATGCCATCCTCGGCCAGCTCCGCTGCGGCAATCGCGGCCGACAGCCGTTGATACTCGGCATCGCCCGCCAACACGCTCTCGACGGCGCTCACATCCAGCGCCTCGATTTCCTGCGCGACGGTGGACAAGCGTTGCCCGCCCGCCCGCGCCACATCGCCCGCATCCGGCGCGAGCGTGCCTTCGAGCAAGGCCAGCAGGCTGGATTTACCCGTGCCATTGCGCCCGACCAGCCCCAACCGATAGCCCGGTTGCAGGGTGAGATCGGCGCGGTCGAGCAATAACTGCGTGCCCCGACGCAGGGAAACGGCTTTGAGTTGAATCATGGCGACAGCAATCGAAAAAGATCAAATAAAGAGGGCGGCAGGATAGCCGGTTTGCCCCGGCCGTGCGTGCAGTACATGGGGAAAAACAAAAAACCCGGCACGAAGCCGGGTGTTT
>DYMR01000061.1 GCA_020721485.1 Halothiobacillus neapolitanus
GACGGCAATCCCGCCCGGCAGTAAAAAGCCACCGCAACGGGTGGCTTTTCAACAGGCACCCGCGAAGCGGGATCAGGTCGCGCGTTTGCGGAATTCGCCCGTGCGGGTGTCGATCTCGACTTTTTCACCGATTTCGATGAACGCGGCCACTTGGATTTCATGATCGTTGGTCAACTTGGCCAATTTCATGACTTTGCCGGAGGTGTCGCCGCGCGCGGTCGGTTCGGTGTATGCAATTTCACGCACGATGATGGTCGGCAGTTCGACGGAGATGGGTTTGTCGTTGTAAAACACGACTTCGCACACATCGTCCATGCCATCGACGAGGTACTGAATGGTGTCGCCCATGTTTTCCGCTTCCACTTCATACGAATTGAATTCGGTATCCATGAACACATACAACGGGTCGGCGAAGTAGCTGTAAGTGCATTCTTTTTTGTCCAGAATCACTTGGTCGAATTTATCGTCCGCCTTGAAAACGGTTTCCGTACTGGTGCCGCTCAACAAGTTTTTGAGCTTCATTTTCACTACGGCAGCATTGCGGCCAGATTTGTTGAATTCGGCTTTGAGGATGACCATCGGATCATTGCCGATCATGATGACATTGCCAGCGCGAAACTCTTGTGCGGTTTTCATCGAACTTTCCTGAATGAACTGAAGGGGTTGCCGCGAGCCGGTTGATCTGGCGGCGTAAAAAAGTGCGTTATTGTACCCGCAGTTGAAGGAATTTTCAGCCGTGTACTTGCGTGTGAACGCGCGTGGGGCGGGTGGCCGGGGCTGGCAACCGCTGCGTTTCGCCCGCATGCGATGGTTTGTCTGTTGTGTTGTCGGAAGTGCAGGGCGCTGGCCATGCTGCCCAACGAATTCCCCAAATTCCCGTACCCACTGCAATGCAGGCAAGCGCACCTGGCGCACGCAACGGCGCAGGAACGCGCGTATGGAATGTGTCGTCCGGCCAATTTGGCTGACTATATCCATCAATGAGCGAAAGCGTTTGATGGGGAAAGATGGGATTGCTCACATCGAACCAATGGCGCCAAGCCCCTTTCGCACCGTCTTTGGTTACCCGATCGGCCGAGCGCACGGTGACGGGGACGATGTGGGTTTCTCGCGTGGTGGCGGTCACTAGGGATAAAACCACCAGATTCGAGCTCAGCATGACCAGTGACGGTGCGGCAAATACGAACACAAACACCAGGCTGGAAGACAGCTTCGGCTTATTCCACGCCCAGCGCATCAGCCACCACGACGCGGCCAGAGCAAACAAGAAGACCAGAATAAGCCATGCAGTATTCGGTGGGGTATCGAGCAATACGGCTGAACGGTCTCCGCCACTGGGGCCGAGCCAAAAAATGATTTGAAATGGCGCGGTGAGGACAATGAAAAACAGCGCCAGTGTGAGCGTTCGCATAAATTTTATTGGCATGATTTTATTAGCTAAATCGATTGATTTGTTTTGTATTCACCCATGAGCAGGCTGTCAAAAAATGCGTTCAACGGCTTGTGAACAGGGGGATGGTATCCAGGTCTTGAGCAATTCTTGCGGTTTCATTTCACGGGCAAGTACTGCGACAGATAGTGATCTGTTTCATGCCGGATCAACGGAGATGAAGTCGATAAGCCTCAGGCTTGGTGTAACTCGGTCGGGTAGGTGATGGCGATGATTTCGGCGAGTACGCGGCGGGGTTTGCCGTCTTCGGTGGGCAGGTGCAGGGTGATTTCGGTATCGAGGGGCTTGCCGAGTACGGCTTTGGCCAGTGGGGAATCGATGCTGATGTAGCCGGCGCTGGGGTCGATTTCATCGGCGCCGACGAGGCAGACGCTTTGTTCGCGGTCTTCGTCGGGGTAGTACAGGGTAATCTGCGCGCCGAAGTACACAATCGTTTGATTTTTTGGGGCTTCGCGCACGACTTTGAGGTCGCCCAGCCGTTTTTGCAGGTAGCGGATGCGTCGGTCGATTTCCCGCAATCGTCGTTTGCCGTAGATGTATTCGGCGTTTTCCGAGCGATCACCCAGCGCGGCGGCATCGGCCACGGCTTGAACGACTTGGCGGCGTTCGACCCGCCAGAGGTGGTCAAGCTCGGCCACCAGCCGCGCATGACCGCGCGCGGAGATGACCGGCGTGCTCATTTTTTGTTTTGGGTGGCGGCTTTCAGGTTGAATAAGTCGCCGAGTTTGGCGGTGGCCACTGCCGGTTTCGGGTTGGGGTTGAGGGTGTATTCGATGCTGCTGACGGCGTGGCTCAAATCGCGCAGGCGGTTGTCTTTGAGTTCGCCACCGGCCGCGCCGGGGTGCCCGCCACCTTTGAAGTATTTGGCGGAAATCGCACCGGCATCGACGCCGGGGTTGGCGCGTAGGGAAAGCTTACCGTTGCCGCGCACGCTGATGGCCATGTCCATGACTTTGCGGGTTTCCATCATGTCCATGATGACGCCGCGCCACACTTCATGCGGCCAGCTATAGAAAATGCCGGTGCGCACGCCGTCGATGGTGAGCATCGGCACGGTGGTGTCGTCGAGCAGGCGGGCGGAGAGGATGTGGAATTTGTCGTTGAGCGGGATGTCGGGGTTTTCGACTTCGGCTTCCTCGATGCGATCCCGCAGAAAGGCTTTGCGGGTGTCGTACAGCGCGCGTTCGATGGTTTCCAGATTTTCACCGCGTTCATGGCGGGTGAAAAATGCTTCGATCAAATGAAAGCGGTAGTCACGCTTCACGCCGGACAGCGGCGGAGCGAGGTGGTCGTCTTGCATGACTAAACCGAGCAAATACAATGTCTTACGGAACATGGGTTCGTCTTTCAGCCAGCGGTCGCCCATATCGACAAAATCCGCCCGCAACGCATATTGCGCGCGGCGGGCGTCGTCGAACCGATCCGCCACGGATTCAAACGCCAGCTTGGTCGCGCAGCGTTCGGTATCAAGGTAATACCAGCCGTATTTGGCCGCCACTTCCGCGCCGGTGGCGTGGTGGTCGAGCAGTTGCAGGCTGGTGGGCACCTTGAGTTTTTTGATGCGCTTGTCGATTTGATCGGCCTGATCGAGCGTCAGGTTCAAATCGGTCAACAACAGCGCTGCCGGTTCATTGGCCGCCAGAATTTCTTCGACAATGGCATCGACCGCGAGCGGAATATCGCGGTAATCGGCATTGAAGCAGCGCGTGTTCACCCCGGCCGCCTTCAACATGAATTGGGCGCCATAGCCGTCCAAATCGGTGTGCGAGAGGTGGTAAACGATGCCGGTGGCGTGTTCGGGGGTGATGAGTCGGGGCGTGGTCATGGTGATGCGAAGCCGTGAAAAGAGGGGCGCAGTGTAACAGGCTGCATCCTGAAACCGATGGGGTTGCCGAGGGAAAATGGGTTATCCGCCCAGCGCCCGCAGCACGGCTTGCGGCTCCTTGGTGACGACATGAAGCAGTGCCAGTGCGGGCCCCTGCGGCATTCGATCACCGCGTTCCCAATGTCTGAGCGTGCCGAGGCTGATACAAAACTTGGCGGCAAATTCCGTTTGCGTCAGCCCAAGCGATTTTCGCAGTTCCGCCACATTGATGGATTGTGGTTTGTGCGTGCGTGCGGGGATATTCGTGTTGCCTTGGGTGTGGGCGATGGCCTCATTTAGTCCTTGGGCGATGCTATTGAATGCGTTATCCATGATTTTTCTCCAATGCGGTGTTCACGAGCACATCGACCAGCTTGGCCAGCGTCTGTCGTTCGGTGGTGGAAAGATTGGCCTGTTCGTTCTTACTAAATACAGTGAGTAAAAACAATGGGATGCGTTCGTCATGATAGTAATAGATGATCCGAACGCCACCGCTTTTCCCTTGGTCGCCTCGTCCCCAACGAAGTTTGCGAATTCCGCCGGTGCCTTGCATCAAATCCCCGGATCGGGGGCGTCCGGCGAGGTAGTCGATGATGGCCTTACGCTCATCAGGTCGGAGTCGCTCTTCGGATCGGCGGATGTATTCGGGCAGTTCGGTTATGGTGCTCAGCATCCTTGGATTGTAATCCAGTGGATTGGTTTCCGCTTGGCAGGATACAGCCTGTTAGCGATCCTGAATTCGGACAATCACACGGTGAGGTAGCGCTGAATCAGTGAGTCATCCAGCGTCGTCATCGCGCCTTGTGCCTGAATTTGCCCCCGCTCCATGATGATGAAGCGGTCGGCGACTTGGCGGGCGAAGGGGAGTTTTTGTTCAACCAGTAGCACGGCGAGGCCGAGTTCTTGATTGAGCCGGCGCAGCACTTGGCCGATTTCGACCACGATATTCGGTTGGATGCCTTCAGTCGGTTCGTCGAGCAGCAGGATTTTCGGGTCGAGTACCAAGGCGCGACCGATTGCCAGTTGTTGTTGCTGGCCGCCGGAGAGGTCGCCGCCGCGCCGCTGGCGCATGTCTTTGAGCACGGGGAATAACTCGTAGATCAGCGGCGGGATTTTGCGCTGGCCGTCGCGTCGCCCGGCCAGGGCGAGTTTGAGGTTTTCTTCGACGCTGAGCAGGGGGAAAATTTCTCGCCCTTGCGGTACAAAGCCCATGCCGGCGCGGGCGCGGCGTTCGGTGGCTAAGTTTGTGATGTTTTTTTCTTGCCAGAGGATTTGGCCGCGTTTGATGGCGACTTGTCCCATGATGCTGCGCATCAAGGTGGTTTTGCCGACGCCATTGCGCCCAAGCAGGCAGACCATATCGCCCGCGCCGAGGCTTAAGGAGACTTCGTGCAGGATGTGGCTGCCGCCATAGTATTGATCGACCGCGTTCAGTGTGAGCATGGCGTTTCTCCTAGGTACACTTCGATGACCTTCGGGTTGTTTTGCACCGTATCGAGGCTGCCTTCGGCCAGCACGCTGCCTTGATGCAGCACGGTGACTTTGCGGGCGATTTTGCGCACGAAGGCCATGTCGTGTTCGACCACCACGACGGTGCGTTTGCCCGCGAGGCTGACCAATAATTCGGCGGTGCGCGCGACTTCTTCGCCGGTCATGCCCGCGACCGGTTCATCGACCAGCAGGATGCGCGGGTTTTGCGCCAGCAGCATGCCGATTTCCAGCCATTGTTTTTGCCCGTGCGAGAGGATGCGCGCATCGGCTTGGCGGTGCTCGATCAGGCCGATGGTGGTCAAAATTTCGTCGATGCGGTCTTGTTCTTGCGCGGTGCGGCGGGCGCGCAGCATGCGCCAGGGCGAGCGCGAGCCGGTGAGGGTCAGCTCGATGTTTTCCGCGACGGACAATGCTTCAAACACGGTGGGGCGTTGAAATTTGCGTCCGACCATGCCGTTGGCGATTTCGTGCTCTGGCAGTTTGAGCAGGTCGATGTTCTGGCCGAAAAATACCTGCCCTTGATCGGGGCGACGGCGCCCGGTGATGACATCCATCATGGTGGATTTACCCGCGCCGTTCGGCCCGATGATGCAGCGCAGTTCGCCGTCATCGAGGGTGAGGTTCAGGTTATTCAGCGCTTTGAAGCCATCGAAGCTTAAGGTCACGCCTTCGAGGTACAGGATGCTGCCGTGGGTGGTGTCCGGCGTGCCGGCGGGCGTGTGCCGCAGCCGTTCGCCGAAACTGTCGTGGTCGGTGTGAATGCTGCTCATGATTTGGCCTCCGTGGGCTTGGCCTTAGTGGTATTGGCCTCAGTGACATCGGCTTTTGTAACGGAAGCCGGCGGCGTTTTGGCTTTGCGGCGGAACAGGCTCACCAATCCTTGCGGCAGAAACACCGTGACCAGAATGAACAGCCCACCGAGGAAGAACAGCCACAATTCCGGTGCCAGCGTGGTGAGTTCGGTTTTACTGTAGTTGACGGCGAACGCGCCGATGATCGGCCCGAACAGCGTGCCGCGCCCGCCCGTGGCCACCCACGCTACGGCTTCGATGGACGAAAGCGGGGAAAACTCGCCGGGGTTGATGATGCCGACCTGCGGCACATACAAGGCGCCCGCCACGCCGGCGAGCATGGCCGAGAGCACGAACACCAACAGTTTGTACCGCGCCACCGGATAGCCGCAGGCACGGGTGCGGGGTTCGGCATCGCGCAGCGCGACCAACACCCGCCCAAAGCGCGAGCGCACCACGGCGCGCGCCAGCAAATAGCCGCCGATCAGCGCAAGCCCCGAGGCAACGAACAGGGCGATGCGGGTGCGATCATCGCTGATGGAGAAGCCGAGAATGTCTTTGAAATCGGTCAGGCCGTTGTTGCCGCCAAAGCCCATTTCATTGCGGAAAAACGCCAGCATCAGCGCGAAAGTGAGCGCTTGGGTGATGATCGACAAATACACGCCAGAAACCCGCGAGCGGAACGCCAGCCAGCCGAACAACCCGGCAAGCAGCCCCGGCACCAGCACGATCATCAGCGCGGCAAACCAGAAATGCTCGAAGCCCTGCCAATACCAAGGCAGTTCGTGCCAGTTGAGGAACACCATGAAATCCGGCAGGTTCGGGTTGCCGTATTGCCCGCGATCGCCAATTTGGCGCATCAAATACATGCCCATCGCATAGCCGCCCAGGGCGAAAAACGCGCCGTGGCCGAGCGAGAGAATGCCCGCATAGCCCCAGATCAGATCAATCGACACCGCCAGCAGCGCGTAGCAGAGAAATTTACCGAGCAGGGTGACGGTGTAGGTGGACACATGCAGCGGGTGATCGGCGGGCAGCGCGAGGTTCGCCACGCTGACCCACACCAGCATTAAACCGATGGCGGCCAGCACCCAGAATCCGGCGGCATCTGAGCCATTGAATAATTTTTTCAACAACATGGCTTATTCCTCCGCCGCACGGCCTTTCTGCGGGAACAATCCGCGCGGGCGCTTTTGAATCACGAGAATCACCAACACCAGCACGACGACTTTGGCGAGCACCGCGCCGGCGTAGGGTTCCAAAAATTTGTTCAGCACGCCGATGCCCATGCCGGCGACCAAGGTGCCCCACAGGTTACCGACGCCGCCCAAGACCACGACCATGAACGAATCGACGATGTAGTTTTGCCCGAGGTTCGGGCCGACATTGGTAATCAGCGCCAGCGCCACGCCCGCCACCCCGGCAATGCCGGAGCCTAGGCCGAAGGTGAGGGCATCGACCCAGCCGGAACGCACGCCGCAGGCGCGCGCCATTTGCCGATTTTGTGCCACCGCGCGAATGCGCAGGCCGAAGGTGCTGCGCTTGAGCAACAGCAGCAGGGCGAAAAACACCAACAGGGAAAAAATCAAGATATACATGCGGTTAAAAGTGATGGCGAACACGGGGTTGAGCGCCCAACTGCCCTGCATGAACTCCGGCAGCGCGACCGCGCGGTTCAGCGGGCTGAAAATCAGCCGCGCGGCCTGTTGCAGCATCAGGCTTAAACCGAAGGTGGCGAGCAGGGTTTCCAGCGGGCGGCCATACAGAAAGCGGATCAGCCCGCGTTCGATGGCGATGCCGACCAAACCCGCCACGACAAACGCCGCAGGAATGGCGAGAAACAGCGCGGCGCTGAGGTGGTTCGGCAGCAGTTGTTGCAGCACCCAAGTGGTGTACGCGCCGATCATCATCATCTCGCCGTGCGCCATGTTGATGACGCCCATCACGCCGAAGGTAATCGCCAGCCCAATCGCCGAGAGCAGCAGCACAGAACCCAAGCTCAGGCCGAATACGAGGTTTTGGCTGAATTGCCAGACATCGACGCGGCGTTGAATGCTGTCGAGCGCGGCCTTGGCGGCGGCTTTTACCGTGGGGTCGGGGTCGTTTTCGGCCAGGGGCGCCAGGCGGGCGCGAATTTCTGGATCGAGCACATCGGCCACGCCGGCCACCGCCGCGAGCCGCACCTGCGGGTTCGGATCGTTCAGCTCGAAACCGGCCACCAATTGGCCGAGTTTGGCTTGAGTTTCGGGCTCCGCCAGTGTGGGAATCAGGGCTTTGATTTCTTGCACATAGGCCGGGGTCAGGCGGGCGGAAAATAAATCCTCGGCGGCGGCGTGGCGCACTGCGGCATCGGGCGCGCGCAGGTCGAGCAGATCAATCCGTGGCCGCAGCTTGATGCGAATGGCGTTGTTCAGGCGGATTTTTTCCCAGCCGGTATCGGTGGATGTGCCGAGGACGGCGCCGCTGGCGGGGTCGCGCAACTGCCCGTCGGCGTGTTCGACGCCCAAGCGCGCGGGCGCGGTGGTGTGCACGAACAGCCGGTCGTGGTTCAGGGCATGCAGCGCGGCGGCGTCGGCCGGATCGGCGGGCGGTTGCTCAATCCAGTCGTTGAGTGCTTGGCTGCGCGCCATGCCGCCTTCGGCCAAGGCCGATACGGTGGCGCTGCCGGGGGCAATCGACTCGGCTTGGGCTGGCGGCAGGAATAACAGAGCCATCAGCACAAGCCAAGACAATCGCAGGAGCCATTGCAGGGGCCATTGCAAGAGCAATCGCAGAGTCCATTGCAAGGGCAATGAAAAATTTGATAGAACAGTGGGTTGGGTGTTCATGGTGTGGTTTTCCCTGAAATAGGCACGGGGTCGCCCCCGCGCCGATTGCTTCAATCGCCTTGATTAGCCACCGGAGCCGGTGCATTTCTTGGTGACGGTGTTGTACGCGCCGCAGTTGATCGGCGGCGTCCAGTCGGCGATCAGGTCTTTACTGCCGGGCAGGTATTTCGACCAAGCTTCGCCGGGAACCTCGCCCTTGGATTTCCACACCACATCGAATTGGCCGTCCGGCTTGATTTCGCCGATGTACACCGGTTTGGTGATGTAGTGATTCGGCAGCATCTTGGCCATGCCGCCGGTCAGGTTGGGCACTTCCACCCCGATGATGGATTCCAAAATTTTGTTGGTGTCCGTCGATTTGGCTTTCTCCACCGCCTTCACCCACATATGGAAGGCGATGTATTCGGCTTCCATCGGGTCGTTGGTGACGGCTTTCGGGTCTTTCTTGAACTTCTTCCAGTTGGCGATAAACGCTTCGTTTTCCGGCGTTTTAATGCTCTCGAAGTAGTTCCAAGCGGCGAGTTGACCGGCGAGCGGCTTGGTATCCATGCCGGAAAGCTCCTGCTCGCCGACCGAGAACGCGACCACCGGAATGTCTTGCGATTTGATGCCTTGGTTGGCCAGTTCGCGGTAGAACGGCACATTCGCGTCGCCATTGATGGTGGAAACCACGGCGGTTGGCTTGCCCGCGCTGCCGAACTGCTTGATTTGCGCCACGATGGATTGCCAATCGGATTGGCCGAACGGCGTGTAGTTAATCATGATGTCCTCGTCCTTCACCCCTTTTTGCTTGAGGTAGGCTTCGAGGATTTTGTTGGTGGTGCGCGGGTACACATAATCCGTGCCGGCGAGCACCCAGCGGGTGATGCCGAGGTCGTTCATCAGGTAATCCACCGCCGGAATGGCTTGCTGATTCGGCGCCGCGCCGGTGTAGAAAATGTTGCGCGAAGATTCTTCGCCTTCGAATTGCACGGGGTAGAACAGCAGGCCGTTCAGTTCCTCGACCACCGGCAGCACGGATTTGCGTGAAACGGAGGTCCAGCAGCCGAAAATGGCGGCGACTTTGTCTTTGCTGAGCAATTCGCGCGCTTTTTCGGCGAACAGCGGCCAGTTGGAGGCCGGATCGACCACCACCGGTTCGAGCTTGCGCCCGAGCACGCCGCCTTTGGCGTTTTGCTCGGCAATCAGCATCAGCATGTTGTCTTTGAGTGTGCTCTCGGAAATGGCCATCGTGCCGGAAAGCGAATGCAGAATGCCGACCTTGATCGGGCCGGTTTCGGCGGCGAGCGCGGGGTCGAGCGCGCCCTTGATGCCGAGGCCGAGCGCGAGGCTGGCGCCGCCCACGGTTTTCATGAAATCGCGGCGGCTGATGCCGTTTTGCGGCAGGACAACGGGTTGAGTTTTGTCGTTCATGGTTCAGGCTCCTAAAGGATTGGCTGGCGTGTGGACAAGTGGAGTGACCGGAAAACCGCCGGTCGCGGGGTTGGGGGAACTGGGATTGAGGCGGGCGCGTTCGCGGGCTTCATACAGCCGATGCAGGCTGATTTTCTGCACGGCAAGGCGTGAGCTTTCGATGTGCGCGCGCATCAAACGGCTGGCTTCATCGCTGCGGTGGCGGGTGAGCGCGGTCAAGATCGCGCCGTGTTCGCGGTAGGTGGCGTCGATGCGAGCCGATTCGGTGAAATCGAGCTGGCGCACAATGCGGATGCGTTCGATCACGCGGGTGTGGGCGTCGGCCAGCTCGCCGTTGCCGGTGGCGGCGACCAGCGCGCTGTGGAAGGCTTCGTCCAGCGCGAATACGGTGGCGCCTTCGGCTTCGCGCTCGCTTTCAGCCACTTGCCAAATGGCGCTGAGCGCGGGCAATACGGCGG
>DYMR01000062.1:0-1770 GCA_020721485.1 Halothiobacillus neapolitanus
GCCTTTGTGCACCGGCGCGGTGACGAGGCCGATAAATTCCCCGGATTGGCACCCGTCGATGGCGCGATCCAGCAGCGCGAGGACATGTGCCGCATTGCGGGGGTTGAGTCGCCCGGCGGTGACGGGTTCGGCGGTGGGTAGCGGCAAGAAGACGCAGCGACCGGCCACGGCCGGGCGGGCGGGGTCATACTCCGGCCAATCAAACGAGACGCCCAGCGCGGCGGCGCGGTCGGCAAAGCAGGCGAGGTCGCCGAGCACAACCAGTTCGACGGGAAAGAGGTGCGCGTCCAGTGCCAACAGAAGATCTGGCCCAATGCCCGCCGGTTCTCCGGCGGTGAGGGCGAGACGCGGGACGGCGGCGGTCATTGCGGGGTTTGATCGGCGTCGTTGATTTGCCCGGTCAGGCGGTTGTCGATGTACGCTTCGGCGCGCAGGCGGCGAATGTAGGTGACCAAATCTTCATCCGCACGGCGCTGGCCAATCGCTTGGCGGGCTTGGGCGCGCAGGGCGTCGGTCGAGACTTGGACTTGGCGGGTTTTCAGCACTTCTAAAAAGTGGAAACCGAACTGTGTCTCGAACACCGGGCTGATTGTGCCCACCGGCGTTTGCGTGAGCATGCTGGCGAATTCCGGCACCATGTCGGCGGGTTTGACCCAGCCCAGTTGGCCGCCATTCACGGCCGAGCCTTTGTCATCGGAATACTTCGCGGCGATGCTGGCAAAACTCGCCTTGCCGCTGACAACTTCCTGCCGAAGTTTTTCTGCGAGGGCCTTGGCCGCCGCCGCATTGCGCTGACCATTCACTTGAATCAGCACATGTTCGGCGTCGTATTCGGTGAGCGAGGCTTGTTTGGCTTGCTCCGCCCGTTCGCCCAGCAGTTTGAGAATGTGAAATCCGTTGGGGCTGCGGATCAGGCCGCTGATTTCCCCCGGTTTCAGCGCTTGGATGGGCGCCATGAACAACGAAGGAATGCGGGAAGGATCGCGCCAGCCCAAATCGCCGCCCTGTACCGCATTGGGCGCATCGGAGCGTTCGGCAGATACTTTCTCGAACGATTCCCCGGCTTTGAGTGCCGCCAAGGCTGCTTCCGCACGGGTTTTGGCGGCGGAGACTTGATCGGGCGAGGCGTTTTCCGGCACGCCGATCAGAATTTGGCCGACATGATATTCGGTGGTGTCGCCCGCCGCGCTGCCGTCGTATTGCTTGAGATAGTCGTCGATGTCGCGGTCGGTAATGTCTACCCGTTCATAGACTTCACGCTTTTTCAGCTCTTCCAACACGATTTGTTTGCGAATTTCTTCGCGGTATTGATCCCACGATTCGCCGCGTTGCGCCACGGCCGCTTGCAGCCCCGCGATCGGCATGCCGTTGCGTTGCGCGATGCCGTTCAGGGCGTTGTCGAGGTCGTCGTCATTCACGCGGATGCCGAGTTGGGCGGCGCGTTGCAGTTCGACGCTTTCGGTAATCATCCGATCGAGCACGCGCTCTTGCAGTTGCTTGTAGTCCGACGGGCTTAAATTCTGCGCATGAATTTGCTGCGCCACGAGCTGAACTTGCGCATTGAGTTGCCGCTGAGTGATGGGGGTTTGGTTCACCACGGCAACGATGCGATCCAGCGGCTGCATGCCGCTTGCCGCAGGGGCAGCAAACACGGCAGACGACGGCGCAAAGGCGGTGACAGCAAGGCAAAGGGCGGGCAGCAGGCGGCGGAAGGCGGTGTGCGGCATCTTGAGTTCCGAATAAAAGCGACGGGAAGAACAGGGGTTTTTT
>DYMR01000062.1:1870-5543 GCA_020721485.1 Halothiobacillus neapolitanus
CCAAACGCGCCCAAGCCTTTGAGTTCCACTTCAAACAAAATGGCGTTCGCATAGCTGGGCGTGGTGCTGATGCCGGCGGTTTGTGGCGCGGTGACATAGCGTTTGAGGGCGACCCGTGCCGCCCAGCAGCAGGAATCGTAGCCCACGCCAATCAGCGATTGCACGATTTGGTGTTGGTCGAAATCGTAGCCCAAGCGCCCCAAAACCTGCCAATGCGGGTTGGTTTGCCAGGCAAACGAGACATCGGTTTGCCGATAGCCTGCCGTGGTGTCGGTTGGCTTGGTGTAGTAGCTCAAATTCGCCACGGTGTTGGCATCGCTGCGGTAGCCGAATCGAGTTTGCGTGCGGCCAATCGAGCCAGTATCGCTGTTGTATTCGGCGGCGACACTGCCATTCCAGTGCGTATCCAGATCGGAATAGGCTTCGGCCACGACGGTGCTGCCGCCGGTGCCCACCACGGGGGCGACTTGGCTTTGGCTGAAGTTGTACCGCTGCGCCAAACGAAGGGAGATCGGCAGCGTGCCGGTTTGGGTGTCGATCAGCGACCAACTGGCGCCGTAGGTCAGGCTATTGGCATCGCTGATTCGGTCGCCGCCGGTGAAGCGGTTGTCGGTAAAAAGCTGGTTGTAACTCAAGTTCGCCAAGCCGGTATCGAACAGCGGAATCGCGGATTGATCGCGGTAGGGCACATACAGGTAGTACGCCCGGGGGGTGAATTCGGCGACATAGCGCCCGGTGTCGCCGTAGCGCCGCTCGAAATGCAGTTTGCCGTCGAGGCTACTGATGGGCAGCACGCGGGTGATGTCGTTTTGCGGGTTGGCGCTGCCGTACAGCGGGTCGCCGGTGCCGCGATTCAGTTCGTAGGCGGTGGCATCCAAACGAATTTTCGGCGTGAGATCAAACCAGGGGTTGCTGAATCGGCGCGATAAGGCGGGCGCAATATGGGCGCGGCTGCCGGTGGTGAGCGCGGCATCCGGGTGGGTAAAGCGCGTTACATCTGCCGGCAGGCTGAAGGTGGCCCAACCCAAGTCAAACGAGCGACCGGCCGACAGCCTCGGCAAAATGCGGTACGGGTAGGCCGATTCGGGGATGGCCGGATTGACGGTTTGATATTGCAGCGCCGATAGCCCAAGACCCCAGCCGCCGGTGGTGGCGTTCAAGTTGAAACTGCTGGCGAGGTTGTCGGTGACGGCTTGATTCAGGTTGGTTGAGAAATCGCGGAAAAACTGTTGATCGGACACGCGATTGAGCGCGAAATTCCAGTTCACCTGATCGTTCAGCGTGGTTTGATCTTTCAGATTCAGCAACCAGCGCGAACGGTTCGCCACGCGGTCATCCGGCAGCCAAAACACATCCGCTTGGCTGGCGCCGATACCCGTGCTGCCCACCCGATGCAAATCCCGATATTGCGCGTTCAATCCGAGGCCGCGCCGGGTAAATAGATGTGGGCTGATGGTCGCGTCGCGGTTGGGCGCAATGTTCCAGTAGTACGGCTGCACAAATTCCAACCCGCCCGCCGTGGTGCTGCCGAAGGTGGGGTAGAGCAGGCCGGATTGGCGTCGGTTATCAATCGGAAAATCAAAATACGGAAAATAAAAAATCGGGATGCCGCCGGCATGCAGCACGGCATCTTTCGCTTGGCCGCGCCCGGTTTCCCGATTCAAATCAATCTGTTTGGCGGTGATGTCCCAAGCGCGGTGCTCGGCGGGACAGGTCGAATAATCCGCCTGAAACAGTTGATATTGCCCATCGCCTGTTTGCGTGACTTGCTTGGCTTGGCCGGTCGCTCGGCGGGTGTTGAGCCAATACCGTGCATCACCGAGTTCGCCTTGATGGGATTGCGGTTCAAGCCAGCCGCTTGCCGCACTCAGGCTGAAACTCGGCGTTTCGTACCATAAATCGCCGGAGCCGGTGATGCGCTCCTGCGGCAGTTTTTGGTAGGTGAGGGTTTGGCCGCTGATGCGATCGGCCGGGCGGTCGATTTGTGCGTGGCCGGTTAAGGTCATGGCGCCATCTTTTTGATAGCGCGCGTGATCGGCCACCGCTTTGGTCGGGGTATTGGGCGGCTCGACGGCTACCGGTGCGCGCCCCGTGCCAAACGGCGGACAGAGGGCGCAGGCGGTGTTGTCATCGGCGGCGCAGGCGCTGTCGGGCGGCGGGCTGGCCGCCGACCAGGCCGGGGCGGGCAACAGGACGGCAAGAATCGCCAGCGTCAGCGGTCGCAGGATGAATGGCGCGCGCGCATGGCCGAGCGGGTTCGGACGCATGCCGGCTTTAGACACCGCGTTGACTCAGTACGCTGCGAAATTGCGCGGTAATCGTCGCAATCGGCTGGGTGCCGTCGATGCGGTCGAGCTTGCCTTGCGCGGCGTAGAACTCGATCAATGGCGCCGTTTGTTCGGTGAACACAGTCAGCCGGTGGTTGACGGTTTTTTCGTTGTCGTCATCGCGGGAGAACAGCTCGCCGCCGCAGGCATCGCACACGCCCGGTTCGCGGCTGGGGTGGGTGTATTTATTGAACAGCGCCCCGCAGGAACGGCAGGTTTGACGGCCCGTGAGTCGGCGCAGCAAATCCATGAACGGCACATCGAGCAGAATCGCGGCCTGCAAGGATTGGCCGATGTCGCTCAGCAGGGCATCCAGTGCCGCCGCCTGGGCGAGATTGCGCGGGAAGCCATCGAGAATGTAGCCCTTGGCGGTGTCCGGCTGCCCCAGTCGTTCGCGGATCATGCCGAGCACGATGTCATCGCTGACCAACTGGCCGGCATCCATCGCGGCCTTCGCCGCTTGGCCGAGCGGGGTGCCTTCACGCACGGCTGCGCGCAGCAAATCGCCGGTGGAAATTTGCACAACACCATATTGATCAACAAGTTGTTTGGCCTGTGTGCCTTTGCCGGAGCCGGGGGCGCCGAGAAGAACGATGCGCATGAAAATTCCTGCCATACCACGCGGGGGAGAACCACAACCCCTCGGCGGGAACCGGCGGGGTCAAAACAAAGTCCGTATAATACGCAAACTTTGCGGCGGCTGGCGGGCGATAAACTCGCGGCATTCAGGCTGACCCGCGCGAATTTCTGTGTCGTTTTTGTTTGATTTCTGGAGAAAATCATGGACTTGAAAAAAATCCCGGCGGGTAAATCCGCCCCGGAAGATATTTTTGTTGTCATCGAAATCCCCGCACAGGGCGCGCCGATCAAGTACGAGGTCGATAAAGATTCCGGCGCTTTGCTGGTCGATCGCTTCATGGCCACCGCCATGTTTTACCCGGCCAACTATGGCTTTGTGCCGAATACGCTGTCGGAAGATGGCGATCCGGTCGATGTGTTGGTGGTCACGCCGCATCCGCTGCAACCCGGTTCCGTCATTCGCGCCCGCCCAATCGGCATGCTCAAAATGACCGATGAATCGGGCGTGGATGCCAAAATCATCGCCGTGCCCCACAGCAAACTCACGCCGCTGTACAACGGCGTGCAAGAACTGACCGATCTGCCAGAATTGCTGCGCGGTCAAATCAAGCACTTTTTCGAGCAATACAAAGCCTTGGAAGCGGGCAAATGGGTGCGCGTCGATGGCTGGGCCGATAAAGCCGCTGCCTGCGCAGAAATTACCGCCTCGATTGAACGCTTTACGGCTTAATCCGTTCGGGGGAATCGAGTGACAGCGGCGGGCGGGC
>DYMR01000062.1:5559-10211 GCA_020721485.1 Halothiobacillus neapolitanus
AACCGCCGCTGATTTATTGATGAGTACGCAGTCATTACACACCCGTGAACTGGGGCGACGAATTTTTCGGCGCCGCGTGTTGCTGGCTGCGCTCATCACGGTCGCCGTGTTCGCGGTGTTGATGTGGCGGGCGGCGTTCTTGCAGGTGGATCGACACCACCATTTCTCTGAATTGGCCGAAAAAAACCGAACACGGATGCTGGTGATTCCGCCGGAGCGCGGACGAATTTTTGATGATGGTGGCCGCGTGGTGGCCGACAACATCGCCACTTTTTCCGCGCAAATCGTGCCGGAAGATGTCACCCATTTGCGGGAAGAACTCGCGATTTTGCAGTCGGTACTGGTGCTCGATGACGACACCATCAAGGACCTGCGCGAGCGGATCCGGTTTGGCCGGTCGTTCGCGCCGCAGTTGGTCAAATCCGATCTTACCCCGCTGGAAATGGCCAAACTCGCCCAGCTCAAGCCGTGGCTGTCGGGCGTGTCGATTGATTCGACCCTCAAGCGGGTGTACCCGTATCGCCAGTTGCTGGCGCATGTGGTCGGCTATGTCGGGCGGATCAATGCGGCGGATTTGAAGCGCATCAACCCGGATGAATACGAGGGCACGCAATACATCGGCAAATCCGGCATCGAGCGCCAATTTGAATCGGAATTGCACGGTGAACCGGGCTACAAAGAAGTCGAGGTCGATGCCGTGGGTCGGGTGGTGAAGGTGCTGAAAGTGGTGCCGCCGGTGCCGGGTAAAGACATTCACCTGACGCTGGATGTGCCGTTGCAGGGCATCGCGGCGGCGGCGCTGGGCGGTTACAGCGGCGCGGTGGTGGCGGAAGACCCGAACACCGGCGCCATCAAGGCGATGGTGTCGCGCCCGAGTTTCGATCCGAACCTGTTCGTCGATGGCATCAGCCACAAAGATTATGAAGCCTTGCTCAAAGACCCCGATCGGCCGTTGTTCGACCGCGCGATGACGGCAACTTATCCGCCGGGCTCAACGGTGAAGCCGGTGATGGCGCTGGCCGGGTTGCAGTACGGCTTTATTGATCCGAACAAAAAATTCTTTGCCGGTCCGTATTTCCAAATTCCCGGCGATAGCCACCACTACCGCGATTGGTTGCGTTGGGGGCATGGCTGGGTCAATTTGGATGATGCGATTACCCAATCCTGCGATGTGTATTTTTACGATTTGGCCTTCCGCATGGGGATCGACAAAATGCACACTTTCCTGACCGAATTTGGCCTCGGCCGGCAGACGGGGATTGATCTGCCGGGCGAATCTTCCGGCTTGGTGCCTTCCCCGGCGTGGAAACGCAAAACCAAAAACCAGCCGTGGTATCCGGGCGAGACCGTGATTGCGGGGATTGGGCAGGGTTACATGCTCACCACCGTGCTGCAACTGGCGCAAAGCACCTCGATTATTGCGGTATCGGGCAAGAAAATGCGCCCCTCTTTGGTGGCGAGTGATGAATTCGCCGAGCCGCCGATCGAGCTGAAAAATCCGCAGTTCTGGGCCGATGTGCAGCACGGCATGTACGATGTGGTGAATGGGCCGCGCGGTACGGCACGAAAAATTGCCGCACCGTATCTGATTGCGGGCAAAACCGGCACCGCGCAGGTATTCACCGTGGCGCAAAATGCGCGCTACATCGCGAAAGATTTGGCGAAAAAGCTGCACGACCATGCGGTATTTATCGGCTATGCGCCGTTCAAAGACCCCAAAATCGCCGTCGCGGTGCTGGCGGAACACGGCGGATCGGGTTCTGGCACGGCAGCGCCGGTGGCGCGTCGGGTGATGGATTATTACCTCGGTTATCGGCCAGATCAGGCGGTGAAATCGGAGTTTACGCAACATGGCGACTGAACCGGCCTCGCGCCCTGATCGACCCAAAGTGCTCGCGCGGTTTTCCCGTGAGCGTCCGATGGGACAATCCGAAGATTGGTTGCTGAATTTCCGCCGCGTCGGCGCGGTGATTCGCGGCATCAACTACGACCCGGTGCTGCTGTTCTTCTTGATGCTGATCGCCGCGATTGGTTTGATCGCCGGATATTCGGCCTCCGATCAGAGCGTGGTGTGGGTCGAAAAAAGCGCGTTCCGTTTTGCGCTCGCGTTTTTGCTGATGCTGGCGGTGGCGCAAATTCCGCAACGGTTTTTCTTCGTGATTGCGCCGTGGCTATTCGCCGCCGTGGTGTTGATGCTGGTGGCAGTGGATTTGGTGGGCGATGTCGGCAAGGGCGCCCGGCGCTGGTTGGATTTAGGCTTTATCCGGTTTCAACCGGCAGAAATTTTGAAGCTCGGCATGCCGATGATGCTCGCGTGGTTTTTATCCCGCCGGCCGTTGCCGCCCCGCTGGTTTGATGTGCTGGTGGCCTTGATTTTGGTGGGGATTCCCACCGTGTTGATCGTGATGCAGCCGGATTTGGGCACCGCGATTCTGGTGATGATGGCCGGTTTGTTCGTGCTGTTTTTCGCCGGTCTGTCGTGGTGGTATGTGCTCGGCTTCGTGCTGGCGGTTTCGGCGGCGGCACCGTTGATGTGGTTTTTCGTGATGCACGATTACCAAAAAGAACGGGTGCTCACTTTGTTCAACCCGATGGCCGATCCGCTCGGCGCGGGCTATCACACCATTCAATCCATGATCGCGATTGGCTCCGGCGGGGTGTGGGGCAAGGGCTGGCTGCAAGGCACGCAATCGCACTTAAATTTCTTGCCGGAAGGCACCACGGATTTCATTCTCGCGGTGTATGCCGAAGAGTTTGGTTTGATGGGGCTGGTGCTGTTGTTCGGCCTGTATTTGGCGGTGATCTGGCGCGGTTTGTATGTCGCCGCGTATGCCGAATCGGTGGCCGGACGGCTGTTGGCGGCGGCCATTTCGATGACTTTTCTGGTGTATGTGTTCGTCAACGCGGGCATGGTGATCGGCATTTTGCCGGTGGTGGGCGTGCCACTGCCGCTGATGAGTTATGGTGGCACCGCGCTGGTGACCATCATGATCGCCTTGGGTATGCTGATGAGCATCCGCACACAACGCAGTTTTTTGGGGCACGAGCGATGAGGAATTCTGGGATGCGTCGATGGGCTTGGTGGGTGGCGGTGGCGGCCATGTCGTTGGCGGGAGTGGCCTGTGCGGCGGTGCCGACGCAGCCTGAAGCGGGGCACTATGCCACCCGCGCGGATGTGCGTGCGTTCGCTGCCGATACGGCGAAATCTACCGGCATTCCCCTCGCGCAAATTCAGCAATGGCTGGATGCCGCGCAGTACCAACCCAGCATCATCGCGGCGATGACGCGCCCGGCAGAATCGAAAACTTGGGGTGAATACCGCCCGATTTTCATCACGCCCAAGCGCATCGAGGCGGGGGTCGATTTCTGGAATGAGCACGCCGCCGCCCTGAGCCAAGCGGCTGAACGCTACGGCGTGGATGCGCAAACCATCGTCGCGATTGTGGGGGTGGAAACTTTTTTTGGTCAGCGCATGGGCAATTACCGCCTGATCGACGCGCTCGCCACCCTCGGGTTTGATTACCCCAAACGGGGCGCGTTCTTTCGCGGGCAACTCAAAGACTTGTTCGTTCTGGCGCAAAAAGAACACTTGGACTTGAACGAGGCGCGCGGCAGCTATGCCGGCGCGATGGGCATGCCGCAATTCATTCCGTCCAGCTATCTGGCCTACGCGGTGGATGGCAATGGCGATGGTCGGGCGGATCTGTTCCACAGCGATGCCGATGTCTTCGCCAGCGTGGCCAATTATTTCGCCGAACATGGCTGGGTGAACCATGCGCCGGTCGCGTTTGAAGTCACGCTCGACGCGCGCCAACAGGCGGCGGTCGCGGGTCAGCTCAACAGCGGACGCGATCTCAAGCCGAAACTCACCGCCGGCGCGTTGCGTCAACTGGGCATTGCTTTACCCAAAGACCTGTTCCTGCCGGATACCGAAAAGCTGATGCTGTTCACCCTCACCGATGGCGACAAAGTGGCGTATTGGGTGGGTTTGAATAATTTTTATGTCATCACCCGCTACAACTACAGCGTGCTGTACGCCATGGCCGTGTGGCAACTGGGCAAAGCCATTCAAGCCGCGCGCCAAGCGCAACTGTCTGCCGGCACTGGCGCAGCCCAATGAAGGCGTTGCACCGCCTCGGCCAACCCATGGTCTTGTGGGCATTGGCGCTGTTGACCGCACTGTTGGCCGGCTGCTCAACCGGCCCGCGTTTGAACCCGGAAGACGCCGCGACGGCCAATGCCGTCCCGCGCTACGAAGCGCAACCCAATCGCATCAACCCGCCGAGTTACACGGTGAATGGCCGAACCTATCATGTGTTGGACAGCAACACCGGCTACGACGCCCAGGGCGTTGCCTCGTGGTACGGCCCGCAGTTTCACGGCAAAAAAACCGCGAGTGGTGAGCGCTACGACATGTACGCGATGACCGCCGCCCACAAAACCCTGCGGATTCCCTGCTACGCGCGTGTCACCAACCTGGAAACGGGGGCTTCCGTCATCGTGAAGGTGAACGATCGCGGGCCGTTCGTGTCCAACCGCATCATTGATTTGTCCTACGCCGCTGCGCGCAAAATCGGCATGATCGGACGCGGCACGGCCATGGTCGATGTGCAAGCGATTACCGTGGGGCAACCGATGCCGGCGCAGCCCGT
>DYMR01000063.1:0-5131 GCA_020721485.1 Halothiobacillus neapolitanus
GCCGGGGCACGAGACCGCGCCGGTCGCCAGCAGCGGCCTGAATTTGCCGATCACCCCGCTGCCGCTGACGACACCCGCCGCGACCGAACCGACCCCGCCCGCAGCGTCTTTGCCGCCGCCGCCCAGCCTCACTCTGTCCAGCCCGCCCAGCCCACCCAATGGTGAGCCCGCGCCCGTCGTCGGCACCGCTGATGGCATGGCCGATGCACAAACCAACACCCGCGCCATTACTGCCGCCAGCCCTGCACCGGCCAACGCGGCGAATACCGGCGCATCGACCGGCAGCGAGCCGACACCCCCGGCGGAACCCACGGCCAGCACCACCGCCGCCCAATCTTCCAATCCAGCCTCCAATCCAGCCGCCGCGCAAGATGACCTGAAAATTGCCGTCACCGCCGCCGATTGCTGGGTCGAAGTGCGCGATGCCCACGGCAAACGCCTGATTTACGATGTACTCAAAAAAGGCAGCGAACGCAGCCTCCCCGGTCGCGGCCCCTTCGTCATCGTGCTCGGCCATGCCAATGGCGTGAATGTGACCTGGAAAGGCAAGCCCGTCACCTTGGGCGCGCCGAACAGCACCACCGGCATCATCCGCACCACGGTCGGCGGCTCATGAGCCACGGCGCGGTTCCAGTGCTGCGGCGCTTGTCCCGCACCATTCGCGTCGGTTCCGTCGCGATTGGCGGCGATGCGCCGATTGCCGTGCAAAGCATGACCAACACCGACACCTGCA
Source organism: Halothiobacillus neapolitanus (assembly GCA_020721485.1). Classification (GTDB taxonomy): domain Bacteria; phylum Pseudomonadota; class Gammaproteobacteria; order Halothiobacillales; family Halothiobacillaceae; genus Halothiobacillus; species Halothiobacillus neapolitanus_B. The sequence goes on from DYMR01000063.1 coordinate 734, forward strand.
ATGTCGCCGCCACCGTGGCGCAAATTCAGGCGTTGAAAAAAGCTGGCGCCGATTTGGTGCGCGTGTCCGTGCCCTCGATGGAGGCTGCCGAAGCCTTCGGCCAGATTCGCGCCCAGGTTGATCTGCCGCTGATTACCGACATTCATTTCGATTACCGCATCGCCCTGCGCGTGGCCGATCTGGGCGCCGATTGCCTGCGCATCAACCCCGGCAACATTGGTCGGGAAGACCGCGTGCGCGCGGTGATCGACTGCGCCCGCGACAAAGGCATTCCGCTGCGCATCGGTGTCAACGCCGGTTCGCTCGAAAAAGACCTGCAACAAAAATATGGCGAGCCGACGCCCGCCGCGATGGTCGAATCCGCCCTGCGGCACATTGATATTCTCGACCGGCTGAACTACCCCGAATTCAAGGTATCGCTCAAAGCCTCCGATGTGTGGATGACCGTGCAGGCCTACCGGCAACTGGCCGGGCAGATCGAGCAGCCGCTGCATTTGGGCATCACCGAAGCGGGCGGCCTGCGCGCGGGCGCGGTCAAATCTGCCGTGGGCTTAGGCATGCTGCTGGCGGAGGGCATCGGCGACACCATTCGCATCTCGCTCGCCGCCGATCCGGTGGAAGAAATCAAAGTCGGCTGGGACATTCTCAAATCCCTGCGCCTGCGCAATCGCGGCATCAATCTGATCGCCTGCCCGTCCTGTTCGCGCCAAGAATTCGATGTCATCAAGGCGGTCAACGCCTTAGAAGGCCGCATCGAAGACATCGACCAGGCACTGGATGTGGCGGTTATCGGCTGCGTGGTCAATGGCCCCGGCGAAGCGCGCGAAGCCGCCGTCGGCCTGACCGGCGGCCAACCCAACCTGTTGTATATTGACGGCAAACCCGTGGGCAAACTCACCGAAGCCGAATTGGTCGATGGCGTCGAACGCGCCATTCGCCAACAATTGGCCGCCCGCGCCGCCTCACCCACCCCCTCGACCTCATGAGCAAAACCCTGCACTCCCTGCGCGGCATGCACGACGCGCTGCCCGATCAAACGCCGGCTTGGCTGGCCTTGGAAGCGAGCTTGGCGGCCACCGCCCGCGCCTACGGCTATCAACAAATCCGCATGCCGATCGTCGAACACACCGCGCTGTTCAAGCGCGGCATTGGCGAAGTCACCGACATCGTCGAAAAAGAGATGTACACCTTCGAGGATCGCAACGGCGATTCGCTCACCCTGCGCCCCGAAGGCACCGCGAGCTGCGTGCGCGCCTGTTTGGAACACGGCCTCATCCACAACCAGCAGCGCAAGCTGTGGTATTTGGGCCCGATGTTCCGCCACGAACGGCCGCAAAAGGGGCGTTACCGCCAATTCCATCAATTCGGAGTCGAAGCCTTCGGCGTGACCGGTGCCGAACTGGATGTGGAACTGATGCTGATGGCCGCACGGCTGTGGCGGGCACTCGGCATTACCGAAGTCTCGCTGCAAATCAACACCTTGGGCAGCGCCGAAGCCCGCGCCGCGCATCGCAGCGTGCTAATCGAATACTTGCAAAGCCATGCCGACCGCCTCGATGACGAAGCCCGCAGCCGCCTGACCACCAACCCGCTGCGCATTTTGGACAGCAAAAACCCCGAAGTGCAGGCCGTCATCGCGCAGGCGCCGGCCTTGGCCGATTTTCTCAGCGAGGAAGATCGCGCCAATTTCGCAGAAGTCCAAGCGCTGCTCACCGCCGCCGGCGTGCCCTTCAGCGTCAACCCTCGGTTGGTGCGCGGGCTCGATTATTACAACCGCACCGTGTTCGAGTGGGTCACGACCGCCTTGGGCGCCCAAGGAACGATCTGCGCGGGCGGGCGCTACGATGGCTTGGTCGCCCAACTCGGCGGCAAGCCAACCCCGGCGGCGGGCTTCGCGATGGGGCTGGAACGCCTGATCGAATTGATGGCGGCGGCCACCGAAGCGCATGCCGAAGCATCCGCCCCGGAAATCACCGCCGATGTGATCGTGCTGTGGCCAGAACCCGCGCACAAACCCTGGGCGCTGATTGCCGCCGAAGCGCTGCGCCTCGCACTGCCTGAGCAACGAGTGCAGTGCGTCCTCGATGGCGGCGGGCTGAAGAATCAGCTCAAGCGCGCCGACCGCAGCGGGGCGCAATTCGCCGTGCAAATCGACACAGAAACCGCTGGCGAACCGCGCTGGAGCCTACGGGCACTGCGTCCCGCCCTGCCGCAGCCGCCGGAACTGGCGCTGCCGCCTGCCGAAGCCGCGCAGTGGCTGAGCCAGCACCTCTCCCCAATTCACCCCAAATAACGCCGCCCACCGTAGGCTAGGAACCCGCCATGACGACGACCGATGACGAACAACTGGATCAACTGCGCGATTTTTGGGCGCAATACGGCAAAACCCTGCTCGCCGGTCTGCTGCTGGGTTTGATCGTTTTGGGCGGTTGGCTGGGCTGGCAAAACTGGCAATCGCGCCAGCAAACCACCGCCGCGCTGGCCTTTCATCAAATCGAACAACTGGTGCGCGCCAAGCAGCCCAAAGAAGCGATGGAAGCCGCGCGCCAACTGGCCACCGATCATCAAGGCAGCATCTATGCGGCGCTCGCGCTGTTGATTGCCGGCAAAGAAGCCGTGGCGCAAAACGACTTCCCGAAGGCAGAAATTTACCTGCGTGATGCGATGCAAAACACCAAAGAACCGGCCTTGATCGCCTTGGCGCAATTGCGTTTGGCGAAAGTGCAATGGTCCGCGCAGCAGCCCGACCAAGCCCTCGCCACGCTGACCCATCCCGCGCCGCCCGCCGCGTATGCCGCGTCGTTCGCGGATTTGACCGGCGATATTCAGGCCAGCCAGAAAAACTGGAGTGCCGCCCGCGCCGCCTATGAAAAAGCCTTAAGCAGCGGCGAAGCCCAAGGCGGATTCATTCAGATCAAGCTCGATAACCTCCCGGCCAGCCCCACCAAGGAGACGCCCGCATCATGAATTTCGTTCGGCTCAACGCCTCTCGACGGTTCCGCTTGGCCTTTCTGAGTGTGGCGCTGCCCCTCGGACTCAGCCTGTTGGCGGGCTGCTCGCCCACCCGCGAACTGGTCAAACCCACGCCTTTGACCGCCATCGACAACCGCTTCCCGCCCGATATTCTGTGGAAAGCCAGCGCCGGCAGCGCGCAGAAAGATGGCCTGAAACACATTGCGCCGGTCATCACCGCCGAGCGCGTGATCGTGGCCGATCAAAAGGGCAATGTCACCGCCTACGCGCTCAAGTCGGGGCAACGGCTGTGGACAGCCTCACTCGATATACCGCTCTCCGTCGGTGGTGGCGCGAGCACGGATGAAGTCGTGTTCGGCAGCGATACCGGCAAGGTCGTCGCCCTCGCCGCCGACAGCGGCAAAGTCCTGTGGAACGCCCAAGTTTCCAGCGCGGTGGAAGCCGCACCCTCCGTGGGTCAGCATGAAGTGGTGGTGCGCGCCAAAGATGGCACGGTCAACCTGCTGGATGCCAAAGATGGCCACTCGGCATGGTCGGTCGCGCACAACCAGCCGGTCATGACGCTGCAAGGTCAGAGCCGCGCCCTGCTGTTCCCCGATGCCGTGGCTCTGGGCTATGACAATGGCGAATTTGCCGTACTCTCCCGCGCGGATGGCCGCACCCTGTGGAAAAACCAGGTCGCGCTGCCCAGCGGTCGCACCGAAATCGACCGCATGGTGGACATCGACGCCACGCCGATCTTTGCGGATGGCTTTTTCTATGTCGCCACCTACCAAGGCCGAATCGCCGCCCTCAGTGCGCGCGGCGGCGAAACCCTGTGGAGCCGCAAATTCTCGGGCTTCACCGACATGAGCGTGGATGCCCACGCCCTGTACGCGACCGATGCCAGCGGCATCGTCTGGGCGTTTGATCGCCGCACCGGCGAGCCGCTGTGGCGCCAGCCCGCGCTGGCCTATCGCGGCGTTACCGGCCCCGCGCTGAACAACGGCAAGCTCGTGGTCGGCGATCAAGAAGGCTATTTGCATGTATTGGATCCGCAAACCGGCGCGATTGTCGGTCGTCTGCGGGTCGATGGCGCCCTGATCGACCCCATGCGCAGTGAAGAAGGCGTGATTGCCGTCGTCACCCGCGCGGGGGATCTCGTGGTGTTCAAACTGCCGTAAACTGGCTCTGTCGCCGGAATCCATGCCCCGCGTCGCGGGGCTTTTTTGTGGAGTCTGCCTTGCCGAACCCCCGTGTGCTGCTGCGCCGCCTGCTGAGCCCGCTCCTGATCGGTGTCTTGCTGCTGCTGATCTGGTTCGTGGTGTTGCCCTATCAGGCCGCCGTGCGCATCGATCAGGCGCTCGCCCGCTGGGCGCACGACCACCCCCACCTCAGCCTCACCCGCAGCGGCCAAAGCCCCTTCGAGCGGGACTACCAAATCGC
>DYMR01000063.1:5231-10018 GCA_020721485.1 Halothiobacillus neapolitanus
CGAGCTTGCGGCTGAATCTGCGCATCCGCGCCCATCCGGAAGGGCACTGGCAGCAGGGTGCATGGCAATGGGACTGGGCCACGCTCGATCTGAGCGTCGCGCCCGATAGCCCCTGGCAAATCACCGACTGGAGCCAACACCCGCTGCGCATCACGGGCACGGTGAGCGGGCTGGGCGTCTGGCGTTTTACGCTGGCCGATCCCCACCGATCGGAGCAAGGCAGGCCGCACCGCCCCGCCATCGGCAGCGCAGAAGCCCGCCGCGAGCCCGACACCGGCCAGTGGCAAGTGGCCGTCGATTGGCCGGGGTTTATCCTGCAAGAAAACACCCATCAAGAAAACCCATCGCCCGCGCTGCGCCTGCTGTTGGGGCGCACCACCCTCAGCCTCAACCAAAGCCAGCCTGCCGGGCAAGGTGCGCGCAGCGAAACCAACCTCTCCGTGCGGCGTGTCGGCTGGATTACCCCCGCCAGCCAAGGCCGTTTCGATGATCTCGAACTGCACACCACCGCCGTGCACGAAGCGGATGGTCGCCGCTCCGGCTTTGTGACGCTCACGACCCGCAACCTGCGCACCGCCCAAGACGATGACGCCCACGCCGCCGAACTGCGCCTGAGCCTCTCGGTACAGGGCGCGGATGCCGCCCTGGGTATGCACCTCGACACCCTGCTGCGCGATGTCATCGCCCTCGCACGCCGCACGCCGGGCAGCCCCACCCACCCCGATCTATGGCAGCGCGTTGCCGCCCAAATCCCGCGTGACGACCTCGACGAACCGCTGCTCAGCCTTCGCCACAGCAGCGCCTTTATCGACACGCTAAGCTGGCGAACCGCCGAAGGCGAATGGCAATTCGACGGCCAAGCCCTCGGCCCGCTGGCAGAAAACGGCCACCGACCTCACGCCGCGTGGGGGGTAATCGGCCACCTCAGCGCCAGCGGCACCGCCCGCGCATGGCTGGCCACACACAGCGCCCTGCCCCGCACCGAGGGCGACATCAGTGATTGGTTCATCGAACACAACGCCAGCGGCTGGCACGCCCGCGACATCCACGCCCGCACACCAAAGGCCGAACCCGATCTCGACCCCGATCTCGACCCCGATCTCCACGCCCCCAGCCTCAACACCCCAGCCAACGGAGCCGCCGCCCATGCGTCACCTCTACCCCCCGATTGAGCCACTGCTCACCCACAGCCTGCCCGTGGCCTCGCCGCATGTGCTGCATGTGGAAGAATGTGGCCGCCTGAGCGGCATTCCCGTCGTTTTCCTCCACGGCGGACCCGGTGCGGGCTGCGCGCCGTGGCACCGGCAACTGTTCGACCCGGATCGTTACCGCATCGTTTTGATCGACCAACGCGGCGCCGGGCGCTCCACGCCGCATGCCTGCCTCAGCGACAACACCACCGCCGATCTCGTGGCCGATCTGGAAACCGTGCGCCAACACCTTGGCATCGAACGCTGGCTGGTATTTGGCGGCTCGTGGGGCTCAACCCTTGCCCTGGCCTACGCCAGTGCGCACCCCGAACGGGTGCTGGGTTTGATTTTGCGCGGCATCTTTTTGTGCCGCCCAGAGGACATTCACTGGTTCTACCAAGAGGGTGCCAGCCGCCTGTTCCCCGACTATTGGGCGGACTATCTCGCGCCGATTCCCGAGGCGGAGCGGGGCGATCTCGTCGCCGCCTACCACCGCCGGCTCACCGGCAACGACGAACTCGCCCGCATGCAGGCCGCCAAAGCCTGGTCCACTTGGGAAGGCCGCACCGCCACGCTGCTGCCGGACGCCGCCACCGTAAATTACTTCAGCCACCCGCACCACGCGCTCGCCATCGCCCGCATCGAAAACCACTACTTCAGCCACCACGCCTTTTTGCGCGAACCCCTACTGGCGCAAGTGCCGCGCTTCGCCCACCTGCCCGGCGAAATCATCCACGGTCGCTACGATGTCGTCTGCCCCATCGACCAAGCCTTTGCCCTCGCCCAAGCCTGGCCGGAAGCCCAATTCACCCGCATCGACCACGCCGGCCACGCCGCCAGCGAACCGGCCATTCTCGATGCCCTGATCCGCGCGACCGATCGCTTCAGCGAACGGCTGGCCGACCACGCGAACGGGCACGGCGGATAAGTCACACCGGCAACGCGGCATACGCCCGCAACTGCCGCAGCACAAAACTGGTGTGAACCCCGCTCACCCCGTCGATGCGGGTGATGCGGTGCAGCAGCAACTGTTGGTAGGCGTCCATGTCCGGCACCACCACCTTGAGTTGATAATCCGCCGATTGGCCGGTAATCAGCAGGCATTCAACCACTTCCGGCAGTTTGGCGACCTCCCCCTCGAAAGCGGCGAACCGTTCCGGCGTGTGTTTATCCATCGAAATATGTACCAGCGCCGTCAGCGCCAACCCGAGTTTTCTGGCATCGAGCGCAGCGTGATAGCCCGCAATCAACCCCGCTTCTTCCAGCGCCCGCACGCGGCGCAAACAGGGCGACGGCGAGAGGCCAATGGCATCGGCCAACTCCTGATTACTGAGGCGGCCATTGGCTTGCAGCCGGTCGAGAATGTGTCGATCGTAACGATCCAGCTTCATCGGATTTCCACCAAATATTGCTCAATTGGTAAATTAATTGGCAGATCATTGCGCAATGCGTGAGATATGACAATCACTTTGCAATTTTATAGCGCGGCATGTGGCATAAAATCTCTCCGTGGTCGATTGTGCTGAACCGGCAACCGAGTGCCGCCGCGCCCTCGTCCTGTGCCGAACCACGGCAGGGGGTGAGCCCCACTCAAAAGGTGGATGGGCGCGAACCCACTCCGGCCACTTTTTTCACCCTCTGGACTACCGTCATGCACACCGCTCCCTTCGCCAAATATGTTCCCTTGCCCGTGTTGGATTTGCCCGATCGCCAGTGGCCGAGCCGCTCGTTCACCCACGCGCCGATTTGGCTGAGCACCGATCTGCGCGATGGCAATCAATCGCTGATGGAACCGATGAACGCGGCGCGCAAATTGCGGTTGTTCGAGCTGCTGTGTGCGATTGGCTTTAAGGAAATCGAGGTCGGTTTTCCGGCCGCGTCGCAGGTGGAATTCGATTTCGTGCGGGATTTGATCGAAGCCGATCGAATTCCGCCCGAGGTCACGATTCAGGTGCTCACCCCCGCGCGGGCGCCCTTGGTGGCACGCACGCTCGACGCCTTAGCCGGGGCGCGGCGGGCGATTGTGCATATCTACATTGCGACTTCGCCGCCGTTCCGCGACACGGTGTTCCAGATGACGCCGCGCGCCGTGATCAACACCGCGTTGGCGGCGGTGGCGCAGGTGCGCGCGCACGCCGAGGCGCACCCGGAAACCGATTGGCAGTTGGAGTTCAGCCCAGAAACCTTCAACGCGACCGAGGCCGAATTCGCGCTGGAAATTTGCAATGCCGTCACGGCGGCCTGGGGCGCTCGCGCGGGCAGCCCGGTGATTTTGAACCTGCCCGCCACGGTGGAAACCCACAGCCCGAACCGCTACGCCGACCAGATCGAATGGATGCACCGGCGGCTGGCGCGGCGCGAACACATCGTGTTGAGCGTTCACCCGCACAACGATCGCGGCACCGCCGTGGCCGCCGCCGAACTGGCGGTTTTGGCCGGCGCAGACCGGATCGAAGGCTGCCTGTTCGGGCAGGGCGAGCGCACCGGCAATGTCGATTTACTGACGCTGGCGCTGAATTTATACACCCAAGGCATTGATCCGCAATTGGATTTTTCCGACCTTGATGCAGTGGTGCGCACCTGCACCGAGGTGACGGGCATGCCGATTCACCCGCGCCATCCCTACGCGGGCGAATTGGTGTACACCGCGTTTTCCGGCTCCCATCAAGACGCGATTAAAAAGGGCTTCGCCGCGCAAACGCCGGCCACGCCGTGGGCGATTCCCTACCTGCCGATCGACCCGCGCGATGTCGGGCGCAGCTACGCGGCGGTGATTCGCGTCAACAGCCAATCCGGCAAAGGCGGCATGGCCTATCTGCTCGAATCCGCCTACGGCCTGCGCCTGCCGCGCCGCCTGCAAATCGATTTCGCCCAAGTCGTGCAGCGCGTGCTGGATGCCGCCGAACAGGAACTGGACGCCGCCGCGTTGTGGGCGCTGTTCACCCAAACCTATGGCCAAACCGACGCCCCGATGGCGCTCGACGCCGTGCGCTGGCAGCCGACCGAACACGGCGTGCAGGTCTCGTTGATTCGCCGCGAGCACGGCCACAGCGACACCCGGAGCGGCCAGGGCAACGGCCACATCGCCGCCTTGATCGACGCACTCAGCGGCCGCCCTAGCGACGGCAAGAGCGAGGACGACACGATCACCCTGCTGAGCTACGAAGAACACGCCCGAGGCACCGGCGCCGGCGCGGAAGCCGTCGCCACCATCAGCCTGCGCCGAGGCGAAGGCCGGGCGGAATGTTTTGGCGTCGGCATCGACACCGACATCGTGACCGCCTCGGTCAAAGCGATTGCGGCGGCACTGAATCGCTCACGATTGACTCACTAACAGGATGTTGAAAAAAGACCCTGTCGTTTTTTCAACCCCATCGTTCCGGTATACGCCCGTAACGATGGGCGTTGAACAATGCATTCAACGGACTGTGAAATATCCCCACACGGGGAAAATAACCACACTCATTCAGAATTTCCGAATATTCAAATTCACACAAAACCCCGCGAAATTATTCCAATCCCACATAAACCCAGTGCAAATTTCTACCGGAATACGCGGCGATTTTATTCGCGCAATAAGTTTATATTTTTAAGTAT
>DYMR01000064.1:0-3270 GCA_020721485.1 Halothiobacillus neapolitanus
GGCAAGCCTGTCGAGGATGCCCTGATATTCGGTGGATTGGTTTGGGTGAAATAAGCTTAGGCCGATGTGATTTTTTTGAAATTGGCGCACGCCGATTTCTGCCGCTCTTCCCCGGGGTTTCCTTTGTGGATTTCTTCGTGGTTTTCAAGGATATATGCCCTTTTTCTGGTTGGTGACTCTCTCTCTGCTGCACCCGTTCCTGCCATGCCGCACATCGCGGGGCGGGAATTTTTCTGCGCAGAAGCACAAGTCCGCCAAGCCGCTGCCTCGTGCGCGGCAACCGCAAAAGCCGCATCGATCCTCCTTCTGTGATTCCCCCATGCTTCGCGCGCCTGCCGCATCGACTGCGGCAAACGGCGGCTGGGGCTTTGTTCGAGATTTAATGCATGAAAAGAATGCTAATCAATGCCACGCATGCCGAAGAGATTCGGGTGGCGCTCGTCGATGGACAAACGCTGTATGACATCGACATTGAATCTGCCGGTCATGAGCAGAAAAAATCCAATGTTTACAAGGCGTTAATTACTCGGATTGAGCCGAGTCTTGAGGCGGTTTTTGTCAACTATGGCGCGGAACGACACGGTTTTCTGCCCTTCAAGGAAATTTCCCGCAGTTATTTCGACCCGGCGGCGGTGGACGATAAAGGCCGTCCGATCATCAAAGATGCGCTTAAAGAAGGCCAAGAGCTGATCGTTCAGGTCGAGAAAGAAGAGCGCGGCAACAAAGGCGCGGCGCTCACCACTTTTGTGAGTTTGGCGGGCCGGTACCTCGTGTTGATGCCGAACAATCCGCGCGCCGGTGGCGTATCGCGTCGCATTGAAGGCGATGATCGGGCGGACATCAAAGCAGTGCTGGCCGAGTTGGATGTGCCCGAAGGCATGGGGCTGATCGTGCGCACGGCCGGCGTCGGGCGTGAAACCGCCGAGCTGCAATCCGATCTGAACTACCTGCAACAGGTTTGGGACGCGATTCTCAAAAAATCCGAAACCCGCAAAGGGCCGTTCCTGATTTATCAAGAAAGCGATCTCATCATCCGTGCGCTGCGCGATTACATGCGCAATGACATCGGTGAGGTGTTGATCGACGAGCCCAAAACTTTCGAGCAAGCCCAAGAATTCATTCGATTGGTGTCGCCGCACGCGATCGACAAACTCAAGATTTATCAAGACCGCACGCCGCTGTTCACGCGCTATCAGATTGAATCGCAAATCGAATCGGCCTATGACCGCACGGTCACGCTGCCGTCGGGCGGCGAGCTGGTGTTCGATGTGTGCGAGGCGCTCACGGCGGTGGACATCAACTCCGGCCGCAGCACCAAAGGTCAAGATATTGAAGACACCGCCTTCAATACGAATTTGGAAGCCGCTGAAGAAATCGCGCGGCAATTGCGTTTGCGCGATTTGGGCGGTTTGGTCGTGATCGACTTCATCGACATGAGCCAGCCCAAACATCAGCGCGAGGTGGAAAATCGCCTGCGTGATTCGATGAAAATGGATCGGGCGCGCGTGCAACTGGGGCGGATTTCACGCTTCGGTTTGATGGAAATGTCGCGGCAACGGCTGTCGGCATCGTTGGAAGAAGCCGTGCAGCATGTGTGCCCGCGCTGTCATGGCCAAGGGCATATCCGCTCGGCGGATTCGCTCGCGCTCTCGATTTTGCGCATCATGACCGACGAGGCGATGAAAGACCAAACCGCCCGCGTGGTGGCGCAAGTGCCGGTGGAAATCGCCACTTATTTGCTCAACGAAAAACGCGAGCAAATTCGTCAAATCGAGCAAGATCATCGCGTTGAATTGCTGTTGATTCCGAACATCAATCTGGAAACACCGAATTACGAGATTTCCCGGTTGAAGCGTTCGGAATTGGCCGAGGCGCCGAATGCGCGTCAACTGGTGCAGCCGCTGTCTCTGAGCTTGCCGGATATTGAACGCGCGCCGTTGCGTGCGATACCGTCGCCGGCCGCTGCGGCGCCTACGCCGTCGGTTGCGCCCTCCGCGCCGCGCCCTGTCGCCAGCCCGTCACCGGCGGCACCGGTGGCTGCGGCTTCTACCGCCTCCTCGGGCAACGCAGCGACGGCACCGAATGGTGCTTTGGGCTTGCTGCGCCGGGTCATCGGTCAATGGTTCGGCGGCAAGGCGGCAGACGAAGCGGCCGCGCCGGTCGCCAAATCGGCGGCGGAATCGACCACCGTTGCGCAACGGGCGCCGCAAAGCCGTCCGGCGCGTCCGCCGCGTTCGAACAAGCCGGCAGGCGGCAAGTCCGAGCCTGCCTTGGTCGAACCGATGGTCGAAGCCGACCGGTACAAAGCGGAAGGCCGCGCGGAGGGTCGAGCGGAAGGCAAGTCAGAAGGTAAGTCAGAAGGTAAGTCAGAAGGTAAGTCCGACAATGGCAATCGCCGCCGCCGTTCACGCGGAGGCAGAAAGCCAACGGATGCGGTGCAGGCCGTGGCGGCAGAACAGGCGCAAATCGAGCAGGATGTCGCGTCGAACGATGCGCCGCCGATTCGTTCTCGCAAACCCGCAGAGGGCGAAGCGTTTGTGCCGCCAGCGGTGCCAAACCACGAACAAAGCCTCATCACGCAGCAACTGAACGCGCCATTGGCGCCACGCGGTGCGCTGCCTTTGGATGTGGCGGTCAAGCACGACCCTGCGCAGGCGCTACGCCCGAATGCGGCGCTGTCGCTGTTGCCGGAAGATGCCCTAGTGCCGGCCTCAGCAGCATCCTCGACATCAGCCTCGGCACCGGTAGTCGTGCGCGCCCCCGCGCCGGTGAATGTTGTGCCGCCCGTGCAGGCAACGCAGCAGACGGCCGCGTCGGAGCGGATTTTCTATCCGCCGGGGTATGTCGCGCCCGTTGAAGTGCCCGTTGCTGAGCCCGTCGTGGCCGCTGTCGTGCCACAGATTGCCGCTGCGCCAGCGCCCATCGAGCAGGTGAGTGAGCAGGCAAGTGAGCAGATAAGTGAGCCGCTGAGCGCACAGGTGAGTGAGCGCGTGTTCTACCCACCGGTGGACGCTGCCGTGAGCGCCGCGCCGCAACCGACGGAGCGGGTATTCTTCCCGCCGACACCCGCCGTGGCCGCCTTGCCGGCGCCGACCGAGCGGGTGTTCTATCCGCCCACAGCACCGGTCGCGGCGGAACCTTCGCCGGATGCGCCGCTGACGGAAAACGCGGGATAACCCCGCAGCTTCCCTCACCCCGTGAGCACCAGATTTGGGAGCGACTGATTCATCGTGATCCACCTTCCTCTTTGAGGGGGTGTGGAAGCCAATA
>DYMR01000064.1:3370-9973 GCA_020721485.1 Halothiobacillus neapolitanus
GTGGAGATTCTGTGTTCCGCTCCCTCCCCCTTGAGGGGGGAGGGCTGGGGTGGGGGTGATCTACCGGGTGCGGATTGCCCATTCTCGTCCCCCGCCCCCCCGTGGGATTGAGCGTTAACCAAAGTGCTATAAACCAACGCCCCGGCATGCCATGACCGGGGCTTTTTTATCGAAGTTTCAAAAGATGACCGCGCAGTTGAACCACGGGTTTAACCGCCTGTTAACCGGGCCGATGATCGGCTTCAATACACACCACCAAAGCCGCGTGATAGCTTTTCCAGCGGATCGGCACAACATATGGCCGCATCCCCATGGGGGTGCGCAGGTGCTCGGGTTCGCCCTTGAGCGCCAGCGGCGGGGTGATGAGAAAATTCTCGCCGAGCACCCGGCGCACATTGCCCGACAACACATTGGCGACTTCGCCGACCAAATCCAAAATGGTGTCTTCGCCCGAGTCCAAATCGCCCAGCGACACCAACAGATGCGAGAGCATGGCTTTGGGCGCGGTGTAGTAAATGCAGCCGGAAAAGCTGCCGTTGATGCCGATCAATCCGGTGTAGTGGTACACCACAGGTTCGGCCAAATCCATCAAATACGGGTTGCCGATTTCTGCCGGCGGCAGCCCTTGGGCTTTGAAATAATCCCGCGCGGTGGTGGCGAAGGCGGTCAGTTGTTGGTCATTCATGGCTTTTCAAGGCTCCAGTTGTTCGATCAGCCCGTTCATGGCGTTGATGAGCCGCTCTTCGCTGACGGGCTTGGTTAAAAACCCATGCGCACCGAGTTGCAAGGCGCGAATGCAGGTGGCTTTATCGGCCAGGGCGGAAATCACCAAAATTCGGGCATTGGGGTGATCGCGGCTGAGCAGGGGGACGGTTTCCAAGCCATCCATATTCGGCATGGTTAAATCCAGCGTGATGAGGTTGGGTTGGGTGCGACGGGCGCTGCTCAGCGCCTCTTCGCCATCGGCTGCGGAGCCGACCAAAAACACTTCCTGATCGAGATTTTTCAGCAGGCGGGCAATCAGCCGCCGCATCACCCCGGAATCATCCACCACCAGCAACTTAAGCATGGACAGCCTCCGTCGGGCTCAGGCTGATTTCCGGCAGCAGAATGTTAAATTCGGTGAATTGCTCCGGCGTAGTGCGCAGTTGCAGCCGCGCCCCCATTTTTTGAACCTCGTTGCGCACGACGGACATGCCCACGCCTTGCCCCGAATGCGCATCCGGATTCGGGTTCATGCTGAATCCTGAATCGAAGATGGTGCCGATGATTTGCGAATCGCTCATCGTCTCCAGCGCCTCTTCGGTGTAGCGGCCGGTGGCGATTAAGCGTGCCCGAATCACCGACGGGGTGATGCCCGCGCCGTCGTCGCGCACGGAAATCAAGGGCGTGCCTTCATCGTTTTGGCTCAGGCGAATCGAAATGGTGCCGGTGGCTGCTTTGGCCTTTTGCACCCGAATTTCCGGCGCTTCAATGCCATGCACGGCGGCGTTTCGGACGATTTGAGTCAACACGGTTTCGAGGGTGAGCTGCGTGCTGGCGGGCAACGGGCTCAACATCGTGGCGGGGTAGTCCAGCTCGATGGATTTGCCGACATCGAAGGCGATCCGTTGCACCAAGGCATTTAATCGTAAGCGGAATTGGCTGGACCAATCGGGCGATTTTGCCGCCGGTGCCGGGTGTTCCGCTTCAGCGGGGGCGGCATTCGATTCGCGCAGCCCGATCAAGGCTTCGAGCGATTCCAAATACTTGAACATGTGGTTCAGGTGAACGGTCAGCGGGATCAGCATTTCGCCATCGAGGTGGGCATGGGTGCTGGTGATTTCGTGCAGCGTGTGTTCAAACTGCTGCGCGGGTTCTTCCAAACCATCCATGTCCATCAAGGCGGCGTCTCCCTTGATGCGATGCATCAGCGGACGAATCGCGCTGAGCGCCGTCACCAGCGATTCGCCCCGACCGCCCAAGCGCAACATGGTGTTGATTTCGGACAAATGATGCCGGGTTTGGTTTAAGAAGCTGCTGATTTCTTTGGGATTTCGGTTGAGTTGTGACATCAGCTTGATGAGGTCGGTATGCCCGCCGCGCTTGGCGTTCTCCAGCGCCTCCGTCAATTGCACAATCTCGGTGATGTCTTGCACGGTCACGAGCAAGTGCGTAATCGCCTTGTTTTCTCGCACTTGCGCGAACGAAAACCGCAACCAGCGGCTGCGGGATTTGCCCGAACCCTCTTCGCGGATAAACACCTTCACTTGATCCAAGGGATTGAGGTCGGCAGTTAGCGATTGCAGCACATGCGGCTTGAACAACAGGCTGATGTAATCCTCCGCCACGCGGACGGTATCGACCGGGGCGATTTTGCCGAGCAAGGCGAAAAAGTCGGCCTCCGCCGCCACGGACTGACCCAAAATCGCGGGCAGAGATTTCGACGACTCAGAACCCATTTGCCCATTTTGACTGAGCAAAAACAGCCCCTCTTGCACGGTGTCGAGAATTTCACGGGTTTCCCGTGCCGCGCGCTCTGCCGCGCGATCACTCAAGCGCAATCGGCGTAAAGCGTGTAATAACAACAAGATAAAGTTGATGACCGCCAAGCCCATGCCAATCGACTGCACCCAGCGCAAATGGCTGGCTCGGGCAGCGGCCAAGCCTTCCAAATGGTTGGTCAGGTCGTTCATCAGCTTGAGCAACGCGAGGTTTTGCTCGCGCATTCCGGTCAGCACCGGGTCGAGTTCCTCCGGTGCGCCGGTAAGCGTTTTCATCTTCGTATACAGCGGATCCCAAATCGTGCGCGCCGATTTGATTAAAGATTGCGAAGTTTGATCTTGCTGCGCTTGAATCAGAATCGTCCGGCCATCCGGCGCTTTGACGGTGCCGCCTTGATACAAACTCAGCAGAGTCGTATCGAATAACTGCGCCCCATTTTTGGCCTGATCGAGAAATTTTTGCGCGTTCGGTTGGCCAGATAAAGTTTCCAGCCGGTATTCGAGCAAGGATTTCGTAATGTTCTGCGACAACATTCGCTGGCGACCGGCCAAGTTAATGACCACAGAATCGCGCGAAATTTGGTACGAGTTATAGAAATTCAGTACCAACACGCTCAAGTCCAGCGCGAGGAAAACCAGCGCCGCGAGAATAATGCTGCGGTATTTACCACCGGTGGGATTCGGCTTCATCGTGGGTCTCCTGCGTGCGCAAAGCGAAAGGCTGGGACGGATAAAGCACATAACACGCCAGATAATCGATAAGTAAACCTTTAGAAAATTACGGGAATTAATCCCGTTCGCTCAAGACTGGTGCATCCAATTAACTCGATGAATTGCAATGGGTATAAAGCAGGGTGTTGCTGCATTATTTGGCTTTGGGTGACGAAGTGCCCCAAAAATTGACGACGCGCGGCGTTCCTCTGCCTTGTGATGAGGCATTGGCGTCGGGGTGCTGCTGCACCATGGTGCGGGGGGTGTCGCGCCGAACATCCAGCGTGGTGGCGAAAAAAAATCGGGCAGGGCATTGCGCCGTACCCGATGGAGAAATTCTCAGGCGTTACGCAGCCGGCGCCGGCACGCTGCCATCCGGTGTGGCCTGATCGACCGCTTGCGGCAGCAGTTCGGCCAATTTATTGGTCAATTCTTCGGTGGGAATACCCAGTTTCTGGGCAATGCCGGTGACGGCATCCGAACCCAAAATCTGATGAATTTGATCGGCAGAAATCGGCAGATTCTGCCCGGTGCCCACCCAAGAGCGCACGGTGTCGCCCAAGCCGCCCTGTTCGAATTTCGAGACGATGCCCGAAATACCGCCGTTCTGTTCAATCAGTCCATTCACGATGGTTGTCATGCCCGCGCCGACGATACCGCCCAAAATGCCATCAAATAATCCCATTTTTTTCTCCTGAAACTCAAATGAACCCGGCATTAAATGGCCGTGCAAACAGTATAAAAAACTATTGCGACAAAAATACTGCCGAATGGAATTCCTGCGACACGATCTGTCGGCCGCGCGACACGGCGTTGTCATCGCCCGGTGCTTCAATGCAGATGGGTTGTTTCACGGCTGGCAAGGCGGAGTGATGATGGTGACGATGGATCCGCGTGCGGAAGCAGAACAGGCGCATCAGGCCGTGCAGGCATTGCTGCGGGCGACCGAGGACATGGCGTTGCAGCATGCGGCGCGGCTGACGGCGGTGCATCCGTCGTTCGAGCGCAGCGCGCGGAATTTTTTGCATTATTTGGCGGTGCGGCAAACCGATATTCGCCCATTGCAGCGTGTGTTGGCTGGGTTTGGCCTGTCCTCGTTCGGGCTGTTTGAATCGCATGTGCAATCCGCGCTGACGGTGGTTGCGCAACGGTTGACCGAACTGTGCGACATGGCGCACGCAACAGATGATTCACCGAGCGCTTGCGCTGAATCAGTGGTGGATTTTCAGGCCGGATTCGGCTTGCTCCAAGAACATACCCGCGATTTGCTGGGCGAGATTACCGGTCGGCGCGAGGTACACATCATGGTGACACTGCCCGGTGAAGCGGTGTCTGATCCGCAGTTGGTGCCATCGTTGATCGAGGCCGGCATGGAGGTGGCGCGCATTAATTGTGCGCATGACGACCCGACGGTGTGGCGCGCCTTGGTGCAGCAGGTGCGCGATGCCGCCTTGGCGCAAGGGCGATCCTGCCGCGTGCAGATTGACCTCGCGGGGCCAAAATCCCGCACCGGCGCCATCGGTGCCGAGGGGCGATTGCTGAAGCTGCGTCCGCGACGGGATTTTATCGGCAAGGTGGTGGTGCCGGCGCAACTGTGGATCACGCCGAAAGCCCGCCCCATGCCCGCCCCGATGCCCGGCATTCCCAGTTTGCACTATGAGCCGGATCGCCATCCGGTTGCGCTGGAGCGGTTGAACCCCACGAACCGCGTTCACCTCACCGATGCGCGGGGCCGCACGCTGGCCGCCGCTATTGATTCGGTGACGGCGCAAGGCGTGTTGTTGTCCATGCCGCATTCGGCTTATTTGGCTGAAGGCACGGTGATTCGTTTTGATCGTCAACCCAAGTTTGATGGCCTCCTGCTGGGCGCGCCGGAAATTGCCGAAGACATTCGCCTGAAAGCGGGCGATTTGCTGCGGTTGACCAAGGCAGATTGGCCTGGGCATGCGGCGGTGCATGATGAAGAAGGCCGGCTGATCGAATCGGCGCAACTGCATTGCACACTGGCGGCCGCGTTTGATGATGCCTTGCCTGACCAATCGGTGTGGTTGGATGATGGGCGCATCGGCGGATTGATTTTGAGTAATGACGGCGAGGTGATGACCGTCAGCATCACCCACGCAGCGCCGGAAGGCAGCCGGATCAAGGCGGAAAAGGGCATCAACTTTCCCGATACGCAATTTCACACCCCGGCGCTAACCGAAAAGGATCAGGCGGATTTAGCCCTGATGGCGCCGTGGGTAGACATTGTGGCCGTCTCATTTGTGCGCAGTGCGGCGGATGTTGCCGAGGCGCAGCAGGCACTGCGCCGGTGCCATCAACCGGATTTGGGTTTGGTACTCAAAATTGAGAACCGGCAAGCCTTTGCGGATTTACCCTCGATCTTGCTGCAAGGCATGCACAGCGCGCGTTTGGGTGTGATGATCGCGCGCGGCGATTTGGCGGTGGAAGTGGGTTTCGAACGGCTTTCCGAGGTGCAAGAAGAAATTCTGTGGCTCTGTGAAGCCGCGCATGTGCCGGTGATTTGGGCCACCCAAATTCTGGAAAGCATGGCCAAAAGCGGCTTGCCCACCCGGCCGGAAGTGACCGATGCGGCCATGAGCATCCGCGCCGAATGCGCCATGCTCAATAAAGGCGAACATATTATTTCGGCGCTATGGTTTTTGAACGCGGTGCTCAGCCGGATGGAAGGGCATTACAGCAAGCGCATGGCCATGCGGCGGGCGCTGAGCATTGCATCGAACATTCCTATTTTGGGGGCGGATACAGCGCGGTAATTCGCTCAGGGGTTTTGGCCGATTGCACCACAAACTCCTTATCGCGCGATTTTTCACCCCGGCGCAAGGCAACGGCCGATTTGGCGACACCGCAAGTTTCGGCAATAAACGCTGCCGCGTCGCGATTGGCCTTCCCCTCGACCGGCGGGCTGGTCAAATACAGCTTGATTCGATCGCCCAAGCACTCGCCCCAGGCGTTTTTGCTGGCGCGGGGCTGGACTTTGACTCGAATGATGAGCTGGTCGGCTACTTCGGAATAAAAACGGGATTCGCTCATGGCGGCAGAATTGGATGAATTGGCAGGCCGTTGAAGAATGGCTTCAACATTCTGTGACAGCGGCTGAATTTTTTAACCGGTGGTTGAAACCGTTTTTTTAACAGTCTGTTAGACATTGCCATGGCTTGGCATACGCCATGTCGACGACAACGCCTCGGCCTGTTGCAACACCGTTTGCACCGCCGTGTTCTGAAGGTCGGGCGGATAGCCGTACTTGCGCAGAATGCGTTTGACCAGCACCCGCATCCGTGCTCGCGCCGAATCGCGATGCGCCCAATCCACACTGACATTTTCACGCAGACTCATCAGCAATTCGTGGGCGATCAGCTTGAGCTTGTCGTCGCCCATCATCTGC
>DYMR01000065.1 GCA_020721485.1 Halothiobacillus neapolitanus
CCCGCCTGCGCATTCAGCAAAATCACGCCGCACAAGCGTACTTACGCCACGCATAAGCAGCCGCCGGAATTCCAGCGGAATCAATCAGCGCAGCCCATTTTCAAGCGGATCCGCGAACCCGCCGCAACAGGCTATCCAGCGTTTCGCGGACGGTGGGTTGTTGGTCGGCGGCGCAAAAGGGAATGAGCGCCCGGCATTGTTCGATGCCTTCATGGGCGCCCAGTTGGAAAAACAAGTGGGCCAATGACTGAATCCGCGCCGGGTCGCCGGGGAAGCGGGCAAGGTATTGGGTGTGGGCGTCAATGGCGGTGGGCAGGTCGTTCAGCAGTTCGGCCAGGCGCGCAACCAGGGGCCAATGCCCAGGGTTGATGAGTGCGGCGGTGGCGAGGGCTTGGCTGGCTTGGGCGGAGTCGGCAATCGCGAGGCTCGCGCTGGCGGCGCGCAGCAGGGTGTGTTCGAGCAGGGTGCTATCGGTTTGTGGGTCGCCTTCGTTCAGCACGGCGGTGTAGGCCGCTAGGGCTTCCGGCCAGTGTTGATCGAGCTCGCAGAGTAATCCGAGGGTGTAATTGGCGTAGCGATTGGCTTCGAGCGGCTCGGGGTGTTGCCGTAGCGCTTGTTCGAGGGTGTGAACGGCGGCGCGATTTTTTTGTGAGAAATGCAATTCAGCCAGCCGTAGGCTGGCTTTGGGCGCGCGTTTTTCTTGATTGCGCTGACGGTCGGCGGCGAGCAATTCGTCCAGCACGGCCTGAAATGCGGCGTCGGTGTGGGCGGTGGCGGCGGTGTCTAGTCCTCGGGCGCGGCTGAGCCACAGGACGCGCTCCGGTTCGTCGAATTCTTCGTAGCGGGCGAGCAGGGTGTCGCTGGCGGTGGCCGGATCCCGCTCGGCCACGCGGGTTTCGAGCCGTGCGAGCACGCGGGGGAACAGCCGTTCGAGTTCGGCGGCGCCGTGCAGCATGCCTTCGTAGAATTGTCGCCCCAGCGCTTCGGCCTGCGCCGGTTCTAGGGCGAAGAAGTCATTCGGTAAGTTGGTGGCGACGAGTACATGTTGCGCCACGGATTTGACCAAGTGTTCGGCGGCGGGAAAGCGTTGGCGCATCAGCCGGTCGATGGCGCGCATGCGGCGGCGGTGCAGCGCTTGCCGCGCCGGGTTGACCATGTGAAAGAACGCGCGGTTCGATTCTTGCCCCAGTTGCGCCAACTGGCTGATTTTTTTGATGTCTTCGCGCATTTGTTCTAGGGCGGTTTGCCGTTGGCGCAGGTGGTCGAGTGCTTGGCTGTGATCGATGTTGAGTGCTTGATCCAAAGGGTCGCGATCAAACGGTGCATGCCCCCACGGCAGTTCGCTGAGCGGGCGGTGCGCCACGCGGTCGATCTGCGCGCCTTGGCGCGACGGGTTGACGAGAACGATGCCGCGCGCTTCGAAAAACTGCGCGAGGGCGGCCATGGCGGTGATGCCCGCATGATAATCCGGCGTGGTCCAGGCGGATTCGCCCGCGTTGGTGGTGACGGCGACGGCGGTGTAATCGAGCAGCGGCCCGGCGGCGGCTTCGCTGCTGCCTTGGGCGTGGGTTTGCCCGTTGG
Organism: Halothiobacillus neapolitanus; assembly: GCA_020721485.1. Classification (GTDB taxonomy): domain Bacteria; phylum Pseudomonadota; class Gammaproteobacteria; order Halothiobacillales; family Halothiobacillaceae; genus Halothiobacillus; species Halothiobacillus neapolitanus_B. The sequence continues at coordinate 1,582 of DYMR01000065.1, forward strand.
GTGCGTGGCATAAATCCAGGCCGGCGAACGCGATGGTGGTGAAGCCGAGGTAGGCGGCGAGCGTCACGCAGGTGTGGGTGACGGTTGGGCCGGCGGAGACGAGGTTGCCGGGGGGATTCAAGACGGGGGCACCGTCGGTCGGAATTTCCGGCCACGGCAAGAGTTCGTCTGTGTAGAGCAAGCGGTGCGGCCAGCGGTTGACGATGCCGGGGTAGGCGTGGTTGCCCGCGACGAGAATGGTGCGCGCATCGAATTCGAACATTTGGCGGCTGACGGTAAAACTCACCGCATGCGGATCGACGGTGACGACCATGTCCGGCGTAATGCCCACTTGCCGCAGCCGCGCGCTGATGCGGGAGACGGCGAGCAGGAACAGCCGAGGGCGGTGGGCGATGATCCAGTCGATTTCTTGATCGAGCGAGGGGCCGCCCGCCAGAATCAGCGCGGTTTTACCGGCGAACAGGTCTTTCAGCGGCAGTAGCGGCTGATAAAAATTCGGCACATTGCCGAGTTGTGCGCGAATGAAGGGCAGCTTGCCGAGGTTGGCGGTAATCATGTAGCGGCGGCTGCTCAGTTCGGAATCCAGCTCGCCGATCAGGGTTTGGTACTGGTGCGATGTGTGATCGAGCGCGGCGAGCGATTGTTCGAGCACCACGCCGCCGATGCGAAAGTAGTCATCCAACTGCATCAATTCGGTGGCGTCGCGCCATTCCTCGGGCGTCATCAAGCGCACGAAATCGTCCAGCAATGCGGCCACGGGCGTGGCGTCGCGCAGCACGGCGGCGATGGCGGGCGGTTCGATGAACACCCAACGGCTGCCGCGCGGCAGGGGCGCATGGCTGTGCACGAAACGAATCAGTTGCCCGGAATCGCTGCCCACCAAAAGATAGAGCCGATCTTGCTGGTGCAGGCGCTGGCCGAAATGCCGTTCGAGGGCCCGCTGCGCCGGGCTTTGCGCCGGGCTTTGCGCCGGGCTTTGCGCCGGGCTTTGCGCGGTGTCTTCGACGGCGACAAAATGCATGCCGTTGAGCGTGGGGAAAATCCAGTCGCCGTGGCTGCTCTGCACGAGGGTGAGCGTGCTTTCGTCGGATAATTCGATGCGGGTCTCGGTCATGGCGGCTCCTGTGCCCTGCCCGGTGTGTGGCCGGTGATTCTGTCTATATACACTGGCGCTAGAGGGTATCATGCGGGCAGTGCCCGGCGCGGGCGAATGACACGCAGCAGCGGAACTGGGAGAAGGAAGCGGACATGAGCAAGGCGGAGATTCCGGCGCTAACGCCGGGAATGCGGGTGCTGGTGACGGGAGCGGATGGGTTCATCGGTTCTCACCTGACGGAAATGCTGGTGGCGCGCGGGTGCCGGGTGCGGGCGCTGGCGCAGTACAACAGCTTTAATAGCTGGGGTTGGCTGGATCATTCGCCGGTGCGGGATCAGATCGAGGTGGTGTCTGGCGATATTCGGGACCCGAACTTTTGCCGCCACGCGGTGCGCGAGATGGCGGTGGTGTTTCACCTTGCCGCCTTGATTGCGATTCCGTATTCCTACGCGGCGCCGGACAGTTACATCGACACCAATGTGCGCGGCACGCTGAATATCTGCCAAGCCGCGCGGGATGAGGGCGTGCTGCGCATCATCCACACATCCACCAGTGAGGTGTACGGCACGGCGCGGTATGTGCCGATCGACGAAGCGCATCCGCTGCAACCGCAGTCGCCGTACAGCGCGTCGAAAATCGGCGCCGATGCGATTGCGCAAAGCTTCCACAACAGTTTCGGCCTGCCGCTGACGATTGCGCGCCCCTTTAATACCTACGGTCCTCGGCAATCGGCGCGGGCGGTCATTCCCACCATCATCAGCCAGATTGCGGCGGGCAAGCCGCAGATTGCCTTGGGCGATGTGTCGCCCACGCGCGATTTCAATTTTGTGGAAGACACTTGCCGAGGCTTTATCGCGCTGGCGGAAAGTGCCGCCGCCGTGGGCGAGGTGGTGAACATCGGCTCGAATTTTGAAATTTCGATTGGCGATACCCTGCACCTGATCCGCGAGTTGATGGGCAGCGACATCGAAGTGGTGCAGGACGATCAACGGCTGCGCCCCGCCCAATCCGAGGTGTTTCGCCTGTGGTGCGATAACCGCAAGATCGAGGCGCTGACCGGCTTCAAGCCATCGGTCGATATTCGTGAAGGGCTGCGCCGCACCATCGACTGGTTCACCGATCCGGTCAATCTTCGGCAGTACAAAACGGATGTCTACAATGTCTGAAGCGCCCATCGCGGCCTTTATCGCCTGCGTTCGTGCGCTGTACGACCAGCCGGAAGGCGGCATTCCGCTGCACGCGCCGGTGATGGGCGCGGCGGAAAAAGAGGTTCTGGCGGCGGTGGTGGATTCCAGCTTTGTGTCCAGCGTCGGTGCGTATGTCACGGAATTTGAACGGCAAATAGCCGAATTCACCGGCGCGCGTTTCGCCGTGGCCACGGTGAATGGCACGGCGGCGCTGCATGCCGCATTGACGGTGGCGGGCGTGCAGCCCGGCGATTTCGTCCTCACCCAATCCCTGAGCTTCGTCGCCACCTGCAACGCCATTCACTACGCCGGTGCCACGCCGGTGTTCGTGGAGGTGGATGAAGACACCCTCGGGCTATCGCCCAACGCGCTGGCGGATTGGCTCGCGCAGTATGCCGAACGCAGGCCGAGCGGCGCGGTGTATCGCGCCAGCGGTGCGCGGATTGCCGCTTGCGTGCCGATGCACACCCTCGGCTTGCCTGCCCGCATCGACGAGATTGCCGCGCTCTGCGCGGACTGGGGCATTGCCCTGGTCGAAGATGCGGCAGAATCCTTGGGTAGCACCCGCGCGGGGCGGCACACCGGCACGGTGGGGCGGTTGGGCGTTTTCAGCTTCAACGGCAACAAAATCATCACCACCGGCGGGGGCGGGATGATCGTCACGAATGACGAAACCCTCGCGCGGCAGGCCAAACACCGCACCACCACGGCGAAAAAGCCGCATCCTTGGGCATTTGAGCACGACGAGATTGGCTTCAACTACCGGCTGCCGAATTTGAATGCCGCGTTTGGCGTGGCGCAAATGTCGCGCCTGCCCGATCTGCTGGCCAGCAAGCGCGGCGTGGCGGCGGCATACCAAGCTTGGGCGGCGGCGCACGGCGTGGCATTCATTGCCGAACCGGCCGGCACCCACAGCAATTATTGGTTGAATGCCTTGCGCCTGCCCGACCGTGCCGCACGCGATGCCTTTTTAACCGCCACCAACGCGGCGGGCATCATGACCCGCCCGCTGTGGACGCCGATGCACCGCCTGCGGATGTATGCCGATTGCCCGCGCACGGCGCTGCCCGTGACCGAGGCGCTGGCCGATACCGTCGTCAACCTGCCGAGTTCTGCCCGAGGGGTGTCGGCCTGATGCGCCGCATCGCCGTGATCACCAGCACGCGCGCCGATTACGGCCTGCTGTTCTGGCTTTTACGGGCGATTGAGGCGGCGGACGATCTTCAATTGCAGTTGATCGTGACCGGCACGCATCTGCTGCCGGAATTTGGCCAAACCGAGCGCCAAATCGCCGAGGATGGCTTCACGGCGGCGGCGCGGCTCGATTGGCCGTTGGCGTCGGATACGCCGTTGGCGATTGCCGAAGCGATGGGCGCGGCAACCACGGCGTTTGCGCGGGCGTTCGATGCTTTGGCGCCCGATGTGGTGGTGATTTTGGGGGATCGATTTGAAATGCTGTCGGCGGCGACGGCGGCCTTCACCCTGCGCCGCCCGATTGCGCACATTCATGGCGGCGAAGTGACCGAGGGCGCGCTCGATGAAGGCTACCGCCACGCCATCACCAAATTATCGGCGCTGCACTTCACCGCCGCCGAGCCGTATCGCCAGCGGGTCATTCAACTCGGGGAACTGCCCGAGCGCGTGTTCACGGTCGGCGCACCGGGGTTGGATTATCTGCGGCGCACCGAGCCGCTGCCCTTGGCCACGCTGGAAGCTTTTTTGGGCTTATCGCTGGCGCAGCCGACCGCGTTGGTCACTTTTCACCCGGCCACGCTCGATGAGGCCGATGCGGCGGAGCAATGCGCCGCGCTGCTGGCCGCGCTCGCGGTTTTTTCTGAGTGGCAATTCGTGTTGACCCGCCCCAATGCCGATGCCGGTGGCCGTGCGATGTGGCCCTTGCTGGATGCCTTTGCGGCGGCCGATCCGGCGCGGCGGCGGGTATTTGCCTCGTTGGGGCAGGCACGGTATTTGTCTTTGCTGCGGCGGGTGCCGGTGGTGATCGGCAATTCATCGAGCGGCATTATCGAAGCCCCGAGTTTTGGCGCCGCGACGGTGAATGTGGGCGAACGGCAACGCGGCCGACTGCGCGCGGCCAGTGTGGTGGATTGCCCGGTCGAAACCGACGCCATCGTGTGCGCGATTCGTCAGGCGGTATCCGCCGAATTTCAAGCGCAATTGCCCGCCGTACAAAACCCGTATGGCGCGGGCGATGCGGCGGGGCGGATGACACACATTCTGCGCACGGTGCCGCTTGCGCCGCTGCGGCGAAAACCTTTTTTTGATTGCTTGCCGGAGCTGCCCAGATGACGCGCCCGTTAATCATTGCCGAGGCCGGGGTGAACCACAACGGCGATTTGGATCGGGCGCATGCCTTGGTCGAGGCTGCCGCCCGCGCCGGTGTGGCCGTGGTGAAGTTTCAGACCTTCATCACCGAAGAACTGGTGACGGCAGATGCGCCGAAGGCGGCCTACCAAGCGCGCCAAACCGGAGATACGCAAAGCCAAGCGCAGATGCTCAAAGCCTTGGAGCTGCCCCAGTCGGCACATGTCGCGCTCAAAGCGCAGGCCGAATCCTTGGGGCTGGAATTTCTCTCGACGGCGTTTGATCTGCCGAGCCTGCGGTTTTTGGTGGATGCTTTGGGCTTGTCGCGGCTGAAACTGCCGTCCGGCGAACTCACCAACCTGCCGTTCGTGCTCGAACACGCCCGTGCGGGCTTGCCGATCATCGTATCGACCGGCATGGCGACACTGGCCGAAATCGAAACCGCGCTGGGCGTGATTGCCTTTGGGCGCGTGGCGGCGGCGGGCGCAGCCCCCAGTCTGTCGGCCTGTGCCGAGGCGTTTTGTTCGGCAGAAGGGCAGGCTGCACTGCGCGACAGTGTGACGATTTTGCACTGCACCAGCGACTATCCGGCCGCCGCAGAATCGGTGAATTTGCGGGCGATGGACGCGCTGGCGGCGGCGTTTGGCTTGCCGGTCGGTTATTCCGATCACACGCTGGGTTCGGCGGTGGCGGTTGCGGCGGCGGCGCGCGGCGCGCGGGTGATCGAAAAGCACTTCACGCTCGATTGTCGCTTGCCGGGTCCCGATCATGCGGCCTCGCTCGAACCCGAAGCGCTGCGGCAGATGGTGCAGGATATTCACACCGTCGCCGATTGTTTGGGTGATGGCATCAAGCGGCCTCAGCCGTCTGAACGCGCCACGGCAGCCGTCGCCCGCAAAAGCGTGGTGGCTCGCCGCGCCGTGCCGCAGGGGGCGGTGTTCACGGTGGACGATCTGGCCCTGCGCCGACCGGGTACCGGCATGCCGCCGTCGGCGCTCTGGCAGTTGCTCGGCAAAATCGCCAGCCGGGACTATGCATCCGGAGCGTTGATTGATGAGTAAGCCGGTGATTTTGCTCGGACACGGCGGCCACGCCAGCGTCATGCGGGCGCTGATCGCCGCGCTGGGTCGCCGTGTGGTCGGCGTGCTGACCCCGGCTTTGCCCGTGGGGAGTGCGTGGCAGGGCATTCCCGTGTTGGGCGGCGATGATTGGTTGGATCGCCCCGAAGCGGCGGCGCATGAGTTCGCCTTGGGATTGGGGCGAATGCCGAATCAGCCGCAGCGGCGCGCGGGGCTCTTCGCGGCTGTGCAGGCGCGGGGGTTATCGCTGCCGGTTTGGGTGCATCCCTCGGCGGTGGTGGATCCGTCCGCGCGCTTGGCCGATGGGGTACAAATCATGGCGGGGGCGATTGTGCAGGCCGAAGCGGTGCTTGCCACCGATGTGCTTATCAACACCGGTGCGCAGGTCGATCATCATGCCCAGATTGGCGCGCACAGCCATGTGGCGCCCGGCGCGGTGCTATGTGGCGAGGTCGTGCTCGGCGCGGCGGTGTTCGTCGGCGCGGGCGCGGTGTTGATTCAAGGGATTTCGGTCGGGGCAGGGGCGGAAATTGCGGCAGGTGCCACGGTGCATCGCCCGGTGCCGGCGGCGGTGCGTTGGATTCCGGGGCGCGCGCCGCAGCCCTTGCCTTTGCCCTTCCATTTGCCGTAGCACCCGCCATAGCGCGCGCCGTGGCAAGTTAGCTTCGGCATTTGAGTTCGGGCATTGGGAACATCACGATTCAGGAGAATGAGCATGGCCTTTGAATGGCAGTCGATCTGCGTGCCGCCAACGGCGGAAATTCGCCAAGCGATTGGGGTTATCGACCAAGGTGCCAAGCAAATCGCGCTGGTGGTCGATGAGGGCGGGCGTTTGCTCGGCACCGTGACCGATGGCGATATTCGCCGCGCGATTTTGCGCCATGTGGCGCTGGATGCGCCGGTCGAAACGGTGATGAATACCCAGCCGCGCACCCTGCCGCCGTCGTATTCGCGCGCCGAGGCGATGCTGCTGCTGGGTAGCGCGCAAGTCATGCAAGTGCCGATCGTCGATGCGACGGGTCGGGTCGTGGGGCTGGAAACGCTGTCCGATCTGCTCAAACGGCCTCGGCGGGAAAATCCGGTGTTTTTGATGGCGGGCGGCTTCGGCACCCGCCTGCGCCCCCTCACCGATCACTGCCCCAAACCGATGTTGCCGGTCGGCGGTCGGCCGATGCTTGAACACATCCTGCAAGACCTGATCGACTTCGGGTTCTACCGATTTTTCATCTCGGTGCACTACCTGCGCGAACAGGTGATCGCGCATTTCCAAGACGGCAGCCGCTGGGGCGTGAACATTCAATACATTCATGAAGATACCCCGTTGGGCACCGCCGGTTGCCTCGGGCTGCTGCCGAAAGAAACGGTGCAAAGCCCGATCATCGTCGTCAACGGCGACATCATGACGCGGGTGAATTACGAAGCCCTGCTGCAAGACCATGACCGGCACACGCCCGCCGCGACCGTCTGCACGCGCCAATACGACTTTCAGGTGCCTTATGGCGTGATCGCGCACGAGGGGCAGCGCATCACCGACATCACCGAAAAGCCGGTGCACCATTTTTTTGTCAGCGCCGGAATTTATGTCCTCGCCCCGCAGGTGGTGTACGGCATCGCCGCCGAGCAGCGGCTCGACATGCCCGATTTACTGAAAATCCAGATTGGCGAAGGCCGCAGCGTGCGGATGTTTCCGGTGCATGAATACTGGCTCGATATTGGCCGGATGAACGACTTCGAGCTGGCGCAAAGCGATGCGCCGCGCGTGCTGCGCCATGAGTGAGACGCCCCCGTCTTCCGGTGCTGCGCCGCGCGTTTTGGCGCTCATCCCCGCACGCGGCGGCAGCAAAGGTTTACCGGGGAAAAACATTCGCCCGCTGGCGGGTAAGCCCTTGATTGCCTGGAGCATCGACGCGGCGCGGGCATCCCCGTGGATCACGGACATCGTGGTCAGCAGCGAGGATGCCGCGATTCTGGCCGTGGCACGCGCGCACGGTGCGGCCACCCCGTTCGTTCGCCCCGTCGAATTGGCGCAAGACGATACCCCGAGCCTCGCGGTGGTGTGGCATGCGCTCGAACACTTGCCCGAATTCGATTGGTTGGTGCTGTTGCAGCCGACTTCGCCGCTGCGCAGCGCCGAAGACATCGACGGCGCACTCGCCCGCTGTTGGGCGCTGAATGCCCCCGCCTGCGTGAGTGTGAGTGACGCGCCGTGTACGCCGTGGTGGTTGTTTCGGCTAGATGAAGAACAACGCCTGCACAGCTTCATGCCCGAATCCGAGCGCCCGCAGCGGCGGCAAGATGCGCCCGCGCTGCACACCCTGAACGGTGCGGTGTATGTCGCGCGGGTCGATTGGCTGCGACAAACGCGCAGTTTTCTCAGTGCAGAAACCCGCGCATGGCCGATG
>DYMR01000066.1 GCA_020721485.1 Halothiobacillus neapolitanus
CTGCCAAAGTTCATGCGCCATTCGAGGTTGGCGCGGCTGTCCGCATTTTTCAGCGCTTCTTCGCGGTCGATGCGCCCGGCTTTCCACAGAGCGTGCAGCGACATATCGAAAGTTTGCGAACCTTCGAGTTCGTTCTTTTCCATCGCATCTTTCATGGCGTCGATTTCGCCCCGCTTGACTAAATCGGCAATGAACGGGGTGTTGATCATGATTTCGACGGCGGGAATGCGCATCCCTTGGGTGCCGATAATCAGCCGCTGGGAAACGATGGCTTTCAGGTTGAGCGACAAATCCATCAGCAGTTGGTCGCGCGACTCCGCCGGGAAAAACCGGATGATGCGATCCAGCGCTTGGTGGGCGTTGGTGGCGTGCAGGGTGCTGATGCACAGATGGCCGGTGTCGGCGTAGGCGAGGGCGTGCTCCATGGTGTCGCGGTCGCGCACTTCGCCAATCATGATGACATCCGGCGCTTCCCGCAGCGCTTCTTTCAGGGCAGCGGCGTAGCTGTGCGTATCCACACCGACTTCGCGTTGATTGACCACGGAGTTGCGGTGTTTGAACGCGAATTCCATCGGGTCTTCGATGGTGAGGATGTGGCCGGGGCGCGCCTCGGCACGGTAGTCGATCATCGAAGCCAGGGTGGTGGATTTGCCCGAGCCGGTGGCGCCGACGATCAAAATCAGGCCGCGCCGTTCTTCAATGAGTTTTTCGAGCACCGTCGGCAGACTCAGATCAGAAATCCGAGGAATTTCGCTTTTGATGAAGCGGATGACCATCGCCCATTCGCCGCGCTGCATGAACACATTCACGCGGAATCGTCCCAGGCTCGGGCGGCTCAGCGCGAGGTTGAGTTCCATGTCGCGGTAGAAGCGATCGGTTTGCTCTGGGCTTAAAATCGACTTGACCAGCTCTTCGACTTGCCCCGGACGCAGGCGCTCTTTGCCGATAAAGCGCAGTTCGCCCTGAATTTTTACCGCCGGCAGCGCGCCGGTGCTGAAATACAAATCCGAGCCTTCTTTTTCGGCCAACAGTTTCAGGTACGGGTCGAGTGCGGAGTCTAGGCTCATGTCAGTTCCATTGAGGGTTGAGGCGGGGCGGCGTGCGGCGGTTTATTCGTCGTCTTTTTCGATCCGCAGACCGTCGTCGGTTTCCAGCATATTTTTTGGCAGCCCGCGCTTGCTGTTGAGCTTGATGGACAGACGCAGGTCGTTTTGCGAATCGGCGTTGCGCAGGGCTTCGGGGTAGCTCACTAGGCCTTGTTCGTACAGATCGAGCAGCGCTTGATCGAAGGTTTGCATGCCGTGCTCGCGCGAGCGCTTCATGACTTCTTTGATTTCATGCACATCGCCCTTGAAGATCAAATCGCCGATCAAGGGGGTGTTGATGAGCACTTCGACCGCAGGCACCCGGCCAACCCCATCCTCTTTACGCAGCAGTCGTTGTGAGACGACGGATTTGAGGTTGAGCGACAGATCCATCAGCAGTTGATGGCGCCGCTCTTCGGGGAAGAAGTTGATGATCCGGTCGAGCGCTTGGTTGGTGTTGTTGGCGTGCAGGGTGGCCAAGCACAGGTGGCCGGTTTCGGCGAAAGCGATGGCGTGATCCATGGTTTCCCGTTCGCGGATTTCCCCGATCAAAATCACATCCGGTGCTTGCCGCAGGGTGTTTTTCAGTGCCGATTCAAAGGTTTCGGTATCTACGCCCACTTCGCGCTGCGTGACCAAGCATTTTTTGTGGCGGTGGACATATTCAATCGGGTCTTCGATGGTGACGATGTGCCCGGCGGAGTTTTCGTTGCGGAAATCGAGCATGGCGGCCAGCGAGGTGGATTTGCCGGAGCTGGTGGCGCCGACAAAGATCACCAGGCCGCGCTTGGTCATGGCGATGTCTTCCAGCACCTTCGGCAGCATGAGTTCTTCGAACTTCGGCACATCCGAACGGATCATCCGCAGCACCATGCCGACGCTGCCCCGCTGCATGAAGGCGTTGACGCGAAAGCGGGCGACGCCGGGCAGGGAAATGGCGAAGTTGGCCTCGCGCGTTTCTTCGAATGAGGCGACTTGCTTGTCGTTCATGATCGACCGCACCAGCATTTGCGTGTGACTGGTCGAGAGCGCCTGATCGGTGAGCTGGGTGATTTCGCCATTGAGTTTGGCCGAAGGCGGGGCGCCGACGGTGACAAAAAGATCCGAAGCGTTCAGATCAACGGCCTTGCGCAGAAGACCTTGAACATAGTTAGCGGCTTGCTGACGATCCATGCGTGCAATTTCCTCGCATCAAGGGGGCATACGAATAGGGATTCACCGACCGCCTCTGCGGCCGAAGGGAATCAGGCGAAATCGGCCTTGTTTTGCGCCCGCGCCCGCGCATCATCACGCGAGATCAACCCGCGCTTCATCAGTTGCAGCAGGTTTTGATCGAGGGTTTGCATGCCTTGGGTTTGGCCGGTTTGAATGGCGGAGTACATCTGCGCGATTTTGTTTTCGCGGATCAGGTTACGAATCGCGGGCGTGCCGAGCATGATCTCGTGCGCCGCGATGCGCCCGCCGCCGACTTTTTTCAGCAGGGTTTGTGAAATGACGGCGCGTAACGATTCGGAGAGCATCGAGCGCACCATATCTTTTTCGGCGGCGGGGAACACATCCACCACTCGGTCGATGGTTTTGGCGGCTGAGCTGGTGTGCAGGGTGGCGAATACCAAATGGCCAGTTTCGGCGGCGGTGAGCGCCAGCCGAATGGTTTCCAAATCCCGCAATTCCCCAACCAGGATCACATCCGGGTCTTCCCGCAGCGCGGAACGCAACGCCGCATTGAAGCTGTGGGTGTCGCGATGCACTTCCCGCTGGTTAATCAGGCATTTTTTGCTTTGATGAACGAATTCGATCGGGTCTTCAATCGTCAAAATGTGGTCGTTACGGCTTTCGTTGATGTGGTTGACCATCGCCGCCAGGGTGGTGGATTTACCAGAGCCGGTCGGGCCGGTCACCAACACGATGCCGCGCGGGAACATGCACAGTTCTTTGAATACATTGGGCGTGGCGAGTTGTTCCAGGGTCAACACTTCGCTCGGAATCGTCCGGAAAACGGCGGCGGCGCCCCGGTTCTGGTTGTAGGCATTGACCCGGAAGCGCGCCAGACCGGGCAGCTCGAAGGAGAAGTCGGTTTCGAGGTTGTCCTCGTACTCCTTGCGCTGCTTGTCGTTCATGATGTCGTACACCATGGCGTGTACTTCTTTGTGTTCCATCACCGGGAAGTTGATGCGGCGAATATCCCCGTCGATCCGCACGCGCGGCGGCTCGTTGGCCGAGAGATGAAGATCGGATGCGCCGTTCTTGACCGCAAAAGTGAGTAAGGTGTCGATGCCGCGTTGATCTGCCATGATGTCGTTCCTTGTGTAGCCTAGTGTGGCTTGGTGTAGCCTGTTTAGCGGTTCCGTTTGTGGCGGGTCGCGCGCTCAATTAATTTTAGAGTAATAAAATTCTAGGGCACGCAAACTGCGCACAACATAAAACGAACCGCTTCGGGGTGCAACTTGAATTCATCAAACTCACACTGTGCGGCGCTGCGCAGCGTACAGGCGGCGGTGGCCGAAGCGGAGCACTCGGCGGGGCGAACGCCCGGCAGCGTGGCGCTGTTGGCGGTAAGTAAGGGGCAGTCGGCGGCGGCCGTTGCGGCGTTGGCGGACTGCGGTCATCGCCGGTTTGCCGAAAGCTATCTGCAAGAGGCGTTGGCAAAGCAGCAGGCGTTGGCGCAGTGCCCGTGGGCATTGGACTTGGAATGGCATTTCATTGGCCCGATTCAATCGAATAAAACCCGTAAAATCGCGGAGTCGTTCGATTGGGTCCACAGTGTGGATCGGCTCAAAATTGCCGAGCGTTTGAGCAGCCAGCGGCCGGCAGAACGGGCGCCTTTGAAGGTGTTTATCGAGGTCAATATCGACCGCGAACCGAGCAAAGCCGGGCTTTTGCCGGAAGAATTGGCGGCGTTCGTGGCCGATTGTCGGGCCTTGCCCCGTGTGCAGGTGGTGGGTTTAATGACGATTCCTGAACCCCATGGTGTGGCAGGATTTGCCCGTTTGGCCGCGCTCAATGCACAATTAGTCGCGCCTTTGCCGCTGCTCTCGATGGGCATGAGTGCCGATTTTCCGCAGGCGATTGCCGCTGGCAGTACCCATGTGCGCGTTGGCACGGCGTTGTTCGGCGTGCGTGGCGCCTGATTCCCGTCCTTCGTGTTCGTAGCCATCCATCGATCCGTATCCGCACATCCTTTAGGAGTTCCTCTCGTTATGCTCAGCGCCCGCATCGGATTTATTGGCGGTGGCAATATGGCCACGGCGTTGATCGAAGGTTTGCAGCAGCACCCGGCGGCGGGGCGGCGCATCGTGGTAGCCGATCCCAATGCTGCACGACGAGAAGCGCTGAGCCAGCAGTATGGCGTGCAAGTCACGGCGGACAATCAAGCGGTGGCCTTCGATGCCGAAGTCGTGGTGCTTGCGGTGAAACCCGCCGCTGTGCCGGCCGTCGCGCATGCCTTGTCGCAACAGCTAAAGCCGGATCAATTGGTGGTTTCGGTCGCGGCGGGCGTGACGGTGCCGGCCTTGCAGCGCTGGTTGGGCGGGCATGGCGCGGTCGTTCGTGCCATGCCCAATACGCCGGCGATGGTGGGGTGTGGCGCGACGGGTTTGTTCGCGGCGGCGGCGCTTTCGGCCACGCACCGCGATATGGCGGAATCTTTGATGCGCTCGGTGGGGTTGGTGCAGTGGGTGGCGGAAGAGTCGCTCATGGATGTGGTCACCGCCTTGTCGGGCAGTGGTCCGGCGTATGTGTTTTTGGTGATGGAAGCCATGCAAGCCGCCGCCGAGCGCTTGGGGTTGCCCGCAGAGGCGGCGCGCTTGCTGACGCTGGAAACGGTGTTTGGCGCTGCCCGCCTGGCGATGTCGGCGTCGGAATCTCCGGCGGCGTTGCGCGCGCGCGTGACCTCGCCCAATGGCACCACCGAACGCGGCATTGCGGCGCTGGAATCCGCCGGTTTGCGGCAGGCGTTTGAATCGGCATTGGCGGCCGCCCATGCGCGCAGCGTGGAATTGGGCGCGGCCTTGGTCACGGCACCGACGGAGGGGCGCGCATGAGCGGTCAATTTGGGGATCCGATGCTGTTGCTGGTGCGCACGCTGTTCGAGCTGCCGATTTTTATCTTGCTGATTCGCTATTTTTTGCAGCTCTTTCGGGGCAATTTTTTTAATCCGCTGACGCAATCCATCGTCAAAATCACCAACCCGGTGTTGCTGCCCTTGCGCCGGATATTGCCGACCAGTCGTCGGCACGATTTTGCCGCGCTGATCGTCGCGGCGCTGCTCACGGTGCTGATGGTGATGGCCTTGGCGGCCTTATCGGGTGCGGGGGGCTTGCCTCACCCGGCGGTGATTGGCATCAACGCGCTGTATTTTGCGTTTTTGCTGGTGACGAATCTGTTTTTCTGGATGGTGCTGCTGCGGGCGTTGTCGTCTTGGTTGGGCAATACCCAGTCGCCTGCCGTGGCGCTGCTGTCGGATTTGACGGATCCGTTGTTGCGTCCTGTGCAGAAAATTTTGCCGTCGCTGGGCGGGCTGGATTTATCGCCCTTGGTGTTGCTGCTGGGCATTCAAGTGGTGCAGATGGTGGTGGGTAATTTACTGTTCGGCTGAAGAACATCGGATTGATTGAAGAACATCTGGTCGGTTGAAGAACATCTGAGGGGCGTCGTTTGAGTATCGAGGTGCAAAAATCTGGCTCGGTCGGGTTGGTCACGCCGCAAAGGGCGGTGTTCGACGAGCCGTTGCCGCTGGATAGTGGCCGTGTGTTGCCCAGCTATGAGCTGGTGTTCGAGACCTATGGCACGCTCAATGCGACGGCATCGAACGCGGTGCTGATTTGCCACGCGCTGTCGGGAGATCACCACGCGGCGGGCTTTCATCAAGAAACGGATCGCAAGCCGGGCTGGTGGGATTCCGCGATTGGACCGGGCAAGCCGATTGATACCGAGCGTTTTTTTGTGGTGTGCCTGAACAATCTCGGCGGCTGCAAAGGCTCGACCGGCCCCTTGAGTGTGGACCCGGTGAGTGGCCAGCCCTACGGCCCGGATTTTCCGATTGTGACGGTGCGCGATTGGGTGATTTCCCAGCATCGTTTGATGCAGCGCTTACACATCGCCCGGTGGGCGGCGGTGATTGGCGGCAGTTTGGGCGGCATGCAGGTATTGCAGTGGTCGATCAGCTACCCGGAAGCGATCGCGCATGCGGTGGTGGTGGCGGCGGCGCCGAAGTTATCGGCGGAAAACATCGCCTTCAATGAGGTGGCGCGCCAGGCCATCGTCACCGATCCGGAATTTCACGGCGGGCGTTACGCTGCGCACGGCACCTTGCCGCGCCGAGGGCTGATGCTGGCGCGGATGCTCGGGCACATTACCTACTTGTCCGACGATGCCATGCGCGCAAAATTTGGCCGCGAGCTGCGTGCGGGCAAAATTCAATACAGTTTTGATGTGGAATTTCAGGTGGAAAGCTACCTGCGCTACCAAGGCACGAGCTTTGTCGATCGGTTCGATGCGAACACCTATTTGCTGATGACCAAGGCGCTGGATTATTTCGACCCGGCGCGGGAAACCGGTGATGACCTGAGTCAGGCGCTGGCGCAGGCGAACGCGAAATTTTTGGTTATTTCGTTCACCAGCGATTGGCGTTTTGCGCCGGATCGTTCGCGAGAGATCGTGCAGGCCCTGCTGGCGGCGGGAAAATCCGTTTCCTATGCCGAAGTGGATTCCAATCACGGTCACGATGCGTTTTTGATGAACATTCCGTATTACCACCAACTGCTGGCGGGCTATTTGCGCCGCGTGGCCGACGAAGGCGGTGCCGCATGAATCGCCCCGATTGGCACATTGTGGAACAGTGGATTGCCCCCGGCAGCCGCGTATTGGATTTAGGCTGCGGCGACGGCGCCTTGCTCGCGCATTTGGTTGAACGGCGTCGCGTCACGGCCGTGGGGCTCGAATTGCTGGATGCGCAGGTCGCCGCCTGCGTGGCGCGCGGCGTATCCGTGATTCAGGCCGATCTCGATCAAGGCGTGAGCGAATGGTTTGCGCCGCAGTCGTTCGACTTCGTGATCGTCAGCCAAACCATTCAAGCCATGCGCAATCCGGAAATTTTGCTGGCGCAAATGCTGCACATTGCCCGCGAAGGCATCGTCACTTTTCCCAACATGGGCTACTGGCGCAACCGTTGGCAGTTGGGCATGCGCGGGCATATGCCGATGAACAAAGCGCTGCCGAATCCTTGGTACAACACGCCAAATATCCACCTGTGTACGCTCAGCGATTTTGAAGCCCTGTGCGCGGAATTGGGGGTGGAGATTCTGGATCGCGCCGTGGTCGATCAAGACCGGCGCAGCTCGTTTTGGTTGCGGCGCTGGCCGAACTGGTTCGGCGAGCACGCGATTTATCGGCTGAAAAAGCGGGGATGATTCTTGCTAAAACAACCGCGCGCGGCGGAATAAGTAAATCAGCCCAATGCCGAGGGCGAAGAGGCCGCCGCTAAAAATCCAGAAGGCAAACGGGTGATTTTGGTTGCCCGGAATGCCATCCAGATTCACGCCGAATAGCCCGGTGATGAAGGTCAACGGCAGGAAAATTGCCGACAGGGCGGTCAAAAAAGTGAGTTGTTTGTTCAGTTCGTTGTTGCTGCGGGTTTGCAGTTGCTCTTGAATGATGCGCAGTTGATCGCGCGAGGCATCCAATACCTCCAAATACCGCGTGAGTCTGTTTTCCGCTTCCCGCAGGCGTTGTTGTGCGGGTTTGCGCAGCCAGCTTAAACGGCTGGAAATCACGGAAAGTAAGGCATCGCGCTGCGGACCCAAATACCGCCGCAGGGTGAGAATGGTCGAACGCAAATCGGCCAGTTCCCGATCGGGAATGGGTTCGACCGACCGGCTTTGCAGCATGGTCTTTTCAAAGTTATCGGTCAGCTCGTCCACCTCGTCGATGGTGTCGAGCATGTGGTCGTTCAGCAGTTCGATCAGCCGCGCAACAAATTGCCCGGAATCCTTCGGGGCGTTGTTGATTTCCATGTCGCGCTGCAACACTTTGACGGCGCGCAGGGCACGCAACTGCGTGGTGATAATCAGCCGAGGCGTCACCCACAGTCGAATGCCGATCATGTCGTCCGGCTCTTGCCCCGGATTGTGGTTGATGCCGCGCAGGGTCAGCAGTAACCCTTGTTCCAGCACCAGCGCGCGCGGGCGCGTGGCTTCCGCCAGCAGGGTTTCTTGCACGGTGGGGTCGAGGTCGGCTTGATTGAGAATCCACTCCCGCGCATCGGGATTGGTGTAGTTCAGGTGAACCCAAATCGGGCCGGCGCAGGGGCTGGCATCGGACAGCGGCAACAAAGTGGCCCGGCCGTCTCCCTGCATGTGCCAAGTGTAAAAATCGAGCATGTGGCGCCCCTGAACTTCAAAAATCTGTGGTCAGTCCGCGCCCCGAATGGCGCGGTGTACGGTGTAATCCCGCCCCTGTTTTACCTTTTCATAATGACCAAACTGTTCTTTGAAGGTGCGTTTGAAGTAATCGCGTAGCCCGTTGATGCTGACGAACCACAGCTCGCCGCCCGGTTCGAGCATGCGCCAGGCATCAAACAACATGATCGACCATAGTTCTTTGCCGACTTTGGCCGGCACATTGGAGACGATCAGTTGCGCCTTGCGGTCGCGCGCGCCATCCAGCCCGTTGCTGAGCAGCACGGTCGCGTTGTTCAGCCCGTTGCGCGCGGCGTTGGCGCGGGCGTAGTCGCAGGCGACAAAATCTTTGTCGAGCAAAATCACTTGCGCGGCGGGCTGTGCCTTGGCCAAGGCGAGGCCAATCGGTCCATAGCCACACCCGAGATCCACGGCGGTGCTGCCGGCTTCGGGCACGGGCAGAAGCTCCAGCAGCAGGCGGGTGCCATCGTCAATCTCGCGCGGCGAGAACAGCCCCCAAGTCGCGTGCAGCGTTAGGGCTTGATCCATGAGGTGCACCTGCTGCACGAGGTCTTTGCGTAGGGCGGCAATGTCGGCGGCGCGGATTGGCTGGGGTGTGGTCATGAGGGCGAGGTCCCGGCGGTGACAGTCAAACAGTGGCGGCAGGTGCCCCGCAATTCCACCGATTGACGCGATGGGGCAAAGCCGGACTCGCCGGCCAGTGTCTGCAATAAGGTGTTCAAGGATTCGCTCGATTGCTCTTCGATGTCGCCGCAGCGATCACAAATCAACAAAATGGCTTGATGCGGGGTGTGCGGATGATGGCAGCCGATAAACGCATTCAAACTTTCGATGCGGTGAATCAGCCCGTGCGCGAGCAAAAAATCCAAGGCCCGATACACCGTTGGCGGTTTGATGGCGTGGCCGGGTTGGGAGAGCCGATCAATCAAATCATAGGCTTTGCTGGCATCGTGACCGCCCCAGATTTCAGCCAGCACCGCGCGACGCATTGGGGTGAGCCGCGCACCACGGGCGAGGCAAATCGCTTCGGCACGGGCCATGGCTTCGGTGGCGCAGTGGGTCGAGTGGGTGCAGGGCATGGAAAATCACAGGGTAATCAGCGGTGCGGCAGTGTAGCAATGATTGGGTGGCTCGAAAAATCGACAGAATCGCT
>DYMR01000067.1 GCA_020721485.1 Halothiobacillus neapolitanus
TTGTGGCGTAACAGCGGCCAGAGCGCGGTTAGAGGCAGGGGGCGGCGGGCGGCGGGTCGCTCCGGCACTAGGCCAATCAGCAGCAGCATACTGAGCGGCAAGCCGATGGCCACCGCGTAAAACACGGCCTGCAACACTGCCGCCGGATCGTTATCGAGCAAGACGGGCAGGGCAGAGGCCAGCAACACGCCCACCAAGCCCATGCCTTCGCGCGCACTGGCGAGTCGGGTGCGGCCACGGGGCGTTGGGTCGGCTTCTGCGCCGAAACTTTGATAGGGTAGGGTGACGAGGCTCCAGCCGGCAAAGCCCAAAAATGCCGCCCAGTAGAGCGTGCCGATGCCGCTGCCCGGCGCGGGGTTGAGTAAAAAATACAAGGCAAAAATAAACGGTGGCAGCCCCAGCACGATCAAGGTTTTGCGCCGATGCGCGCCGGGAATCCAGTCGGCGGCAAAGCCGATGAGCGGGTCGAGCAGCACATCCCACACCCGTGCGAGCATCAACGCCAGCCCGACGGCTGCCAATCCTAAGCCCAGCGAATCGGCATAAAACGCGGGTAAGAACACATACAACGGCAAGCCGAGCATCGCCAAGGGCAAACCCGGCAGGCCATAGGCCAGTACGCGGGGCAAAGGCAAAGACAAGGGCGCGGGGGCTTGCATGCCGGTTTGGCTCAGATCACGGCGGTGGGCGCGGCGGAAGGCACAGCGGAACGCGCGGGTTTTTCCAGCACGATTTGAATCACATCAATGTGCCCGGCCTTGAATCCGGCAATGCAGTAGGCGAGGTAGTAGCGCCATGTTTGCCGGAAGCGGTGATCGAAGCCTTGGGCGTCCAATTCGCGCTCTGCCGCATTGAATCGGGTGAGCCAGTGGTGCAGGGTGTGGGCATAGTCGGCACCGAAACGGAACACTTCCCCGACGGCGAACCCCACGCGCTGCGCCTGTTCCTGCACGGCGGATACGGTCGGCAGCATGCCGCCGGGGAAGATGTAGCGCTGGATAAAATCCGGTTCGCGCGTGTAGTGTTCGAAGGCCGATTCTTGGATGGTGATGACTTGAATCGCGGCGCGGCCACCCGGTTTCAGGCGGTCGTATACGGTTTGGAAGTAGGTCGGCCAGTAGCGCACGCCGACGGCTTCGAGCATCTCAATCGACACGATGTGGTCGAATTCGCCGGCTTGATCGCGGTAATCGGTCAGGGAAAAACTGGCGCTGCCGGGCAGATTTTGTGCGGCGAGCCGCGTTTGGGCAAAGGCGAGTTGTTCGGTTGACAAGGTGATGCCGTGCACGCGCAAGCCTTGCGCGGCTGCCTGTTCGGCCAACCCGCCCCAGCCGCAACCGATTTCCAAAATGTGTTGGGCGGGGGTCGCGCCCAAAGCGTCGAGTACGCGCTGATATTTACGGGCTTGTGCGACGGCCAGCGGCTCATCGGCATGGCGGAACAGCGCCGCCGAATACGACATCGTTTCATCCAGCCACAGCGAGTAAAACGCATTGCCCAAGTCGTAATGCGCCGAGATGTTGCGGCGGCTGCCGCGTCGATGGTTGGCTTTGAGCATGTGTTGGATGCGGTGTGCCACGCGCGCCCAAAATCCTGCCCGCAAATCATCGTGCAATAACTCGAAATTACGCGCGCCGATTTCCAGCAGGGTGGGCAGATCGTCGGTAGAAAAGTCGCCGTCGATAAAGCCTTCCGCCAGACCAATGTCGCCCAAGCGCGCCAAACGGCTGAATAGTCGCGCCGGGTGGTGCAGCCGCCATTCGGCGACTAACTCTCGGTGGGTTTCGCCGCCAAACTCTTGGCTGCTGCCGTCATCGGTGACGACTCGGATGCGGCCGATTTGGATGCTGCCCAAAAATTTTTCTACCCACCGGGCACTCAAGGGCAGGCTGAAATCGCTGGGTTTCAGTGTTCGGATTTGGCTAAAGGGCATGCGCTGATCTCCGTGGCGGGTTTGGGTGGGGAACGATGAAATACGCCGCCGCGTCGCCAAATGCCCAACGCTTGCCAGTGAATCAAGACGATGACTTTGAGCGTGAGGAAGGGAATCCGCAGGGCGGCGATGAGCAGGTTGCGGCTCGTGAGCGGTTGGGCTTTGGCGTGGTGCGTGGCCACCAAGGTGAGGGTTTCGCTGCCGTCGTTTTCCCGCTGGGTTTCGCGGATGACCACGGCCAAGCGTTCGGCGGGGTGGTTGAACCGAAAGTGGTAGCGCATGTTCATCGGTAAAAACGGCGAGACATGAAACACCTTGTCCGCCTCGGCCAAGAACGGGCTTGGCAAGGGGTGGCCCTGATCGTGCATCAGGTAGTGGTGGCACTCGCCGAAGGTGTTGCTGACTTCGGCATTAATCGCCACCAAGTCGCCCTCTGCGTTATGGCAATACCAAACGGACAGCGGATTGAATTGGTAGCCCAGCACGCGGGGGTAGGTGTTGATGAGCACGCGCCCGCCGTCGATTGGGCAACCCGCCGTGCGGCAGGCGTCGGTGATCCAGTCGCGCAGGCTGAGGGATTTTTTTCGGCCACCCAAATCGCGCTGATGCACGGAAAAAAGGTTGAACCGGTCGGCAGACAGCAGAGCTTGCCGGGGGAAATTCGCTTCTAAATCATCCAAATCCACCAGCAAGCTGAATACGCCATAACGAAAGTGGTACGCCGGGCCGGTGAGGCGCTGATGCATGACTTCGCCGAAGTACAGTGCAGACGGGCTCATGGCTGTTTCACCCGGGCTCATGGCTGTTTCACCCAGGCTCATGGCTGTTTCACCCAAGGCGCGGTAACGCCCAATCGTTCTGCGATGTGTACGGCGGAGCGCAGGCCATCTTCATGAAAGCCATACCCGGTCCAGGCGCCGGCGTAATAACAGTGCCGATGCCCTTGCAGACTCGGCAACGCGGCTTGAGCGTCGATGGCGGCGCGGTCAAACACCGGATGGTGGTAGGTCATGACTCGATCCGTCAGTGCCGGATCGGGCGGGGTGAAGGGGTTCAGCGTCACCAACCAAGGCCGGTCGCTGTTCAGCCGTTGTAGGTGGTTCATCCAGTAAGTCACGGCCACGGCGCGCTCGCCGGAATGCGCCGCTTGACCGAGATAATTCCAACTGGACCACACGGCGCGTCGCGTCGGCATCAGCGCGAGATCGCGGTGTAGGTAGGCGCGGTTTTCTTGGGTGCGAAACGCGCCCAGCACGCGCTGCTCGTCGGCGTCGGGTAGGTCGAGCAGGCTCAGGGTTTGATCGGCATGGCTGGCGAACACGCAGGCATCGAAGCGGGCATCCACTTCCGGTAGGTACACCCCGGTGGATTCCCGCACTACCTGATGAATCGGCGTGCGGGTGTGGCTGGCGAAGCGCCCATCGCGCAGCAGCGCATCAATGTAGCGCGCCGAGCCGCCGACCACGGTTTCCCATTGCGGGCGCTCGTTGACATTCATTAGCCCATGATTTTCAAAGAATTGCAGAAAGCTCAAGGCGGGGAATTCGAGCATGACAGTCGTCGGGCAAGACCAGATCGCCGCCGCCATCGGCAGTAAATAATCCTGCATGAGCCCTTGGCCGAAACCGTGCTGCCGCAAGAACTGCCCGAGGCTGGCGCTGCGGTAGGCTTCCGGCTGGCGCAGGGCGGCTTTGCCGAGCCGATTGAAGCGCAAAATATCGCGCACCATGCGCAAAAATCGGGGGCGCAGCAGGTTGGTTTTTTGCGCAAACAGGGTGCTCAGCGAAGCGCCGCCGTATTCCACCCGCCCCCCATCGAGCGTCACCCCAAAAGACATTTCGGTGGTTTGGGTGGCCACCCCCAGCATCTGCAATAAGCCGGTGAGGTGCGGGTAATTTGGCCGATTAAATACGATGAAGCCGGTGTCGATGGCCTGCGGCCGCCCGCCCAGATCGTGCAGCGCGTGCGTGTGGGTGTGTCCGCCGAGGTAGTCATTTTGCTCGAACAGCGTGACCGAGTAGCGCTGTCCCAGCAGCCACGCTGCCGCAAGGCCGGAAATGCCGGAACCAATCACGGCAATTCGGCTGAGTAAGGGAAGCGGTGCGGTGGAAGTCATGGCCAGCTTTTGATCCAAATTTTAACGATCAATGTATAGATCGTGTATAGGTATTGTGCAACTTGTTCGGGGTGAAATTTTTACGCTCTTGGATTGAATACGCCGAGTCTGCGGGTTTGGGTGCAAAGCTCGGGCGCAAAAAAAACCCGCCCATCAGAACGATGGGCGGGCATTGGTGTGGCTTTACGCGCGCGGGTGGCGCGCGAAGCTTAGCTGTTGCGCTGTTCGATCATGCGGTGAATGATCGGGGTAAGAATCAGATCCATGGCGTAGCTCATTTTTCCGCCCGGCACCACGATGGTGTTGTAGCGGGACATGAATGAGCCGGGAATCATCGCCAGCAGGAACGGGAAATCGGCGCCAAATTTGCGCGGATCGCTGAAGTGGATGATGACCAAGCTTTCATCCGGCGTGGGGATGTCGCGGGTGATGAACGGGTTGGAGGTGTCTACCGTCGGCACGCGCTGGAAGTTGATGTCGGTACGGGAGAACTGCGGGGTGACGAAGTTCACATAATCCGGCATGCGGCGCAGGATGGTGTCCACGGTCGCTTCGGCGGAGTAGCCGCGTTCGGCGTTGTCGCGGAAGATTTTTTGGATCCATTCGAGGTTGATGATCGGCACCACGCCGACGCCCAAATCCACCGATTTGGCCACATCCACGGAGTCGGTTTTTACCAGGCCGTGCAGCCCTTCGTAGAACAGCAGATCGGTGCCGGTAGGAATGTCTTCCCAGGGGGTGAATTCACCCGGTTTCAGGTTGGTGCTCAGGCGGGCATTGTGCTCCGCCGCTTCTTGATCGCTATGAATGTAGTAGCGTTTTTTGCCGGTGCCGGTTTCGCCGTAGGTTTTGAACAACTCGCCGAGTTTGTCGAAGTGGTTGGCTTCCGGGCCAAAATGCGAGAACGAGAAGTTGCCCGCCGCTTCGGCTTTTTTAACGGCTTCACGGAATTCCATGCGCGCCAAGCTGTGGAAGCTGTCGCCTTCAATGACCACCGGGGTTAAGGCTTCGCGGCGGAAGATGTGCTCGAACGCGCGTTTGACGGTGGTGGTGCCGGCACCGGATGAACCGGTCACTGCGACGACGGGATGCTTGACGGACATAGCCTCTCCTTAAAATTTCCAACAAATAACAAAAATTGAACCGAAAACACAAAGCCAGAAACACAAATCCAGAGTGGAGGAATCCCATTGGATCACGCCACGCGATGCGGTTTGATCGAATGCGATGCGCCCCTTGCTCCCTGCAAAACAGGGCTTGAGATATTAGGGCTTTATCTGTTCGGCGACAAGCCAAAATCGCCAAAAATATCCGCAAAATAACGGGTCATTTCGCCGGGTGGCGGTCGTCCACTTGCCGTTGATAACGGAGATCAAACACCGCATGCGCGAGGCGAATGCCGCGCCGTTCGAATTTGGTTTCTGGCCGTTCGGGCGGGCGCTGGTTTTCGCCACTGCCGGTATGCCGGGTGGCAAAGGCGGGACAGGGGTCGAGCACGGCGCGCATGTGTTCGGCATATGGCGCCCAATCCGTGGCTAAATGCCAGATTCCGCAGGGTTGAAGCCGTTCGGCCACCAGCGCGGCAAACTCGGGCTGAACGATGCGCCGCTTGTGGTGCCGGGTTTTGTGCCATGGATCGGGGAAATACAGCAGCAGCCGCGCGAGGCTGGCGGGCGGGATGCGTTCGCGCAGAAACGGCACGGCATCGTCGTTGACCACGCGCAGGTTGGTCAGCCCGCGTTGTTCGATGCCCAGCAGCAGGTGCCCCACGCCGGGACGGTGGACTTCGATGCCGATAAAATCCTGCTCCGGCGCGGCCTGCGCCATATCGAGCAGGCTTTCGCCGTTGCCAAAGCCGATTTCTAGCGTGACCGGGGCGCGGCGGCCAAATACGGCCGTGTAATCTAGCGCCGCGCCGGTACCTGCCAGCGCGAACGCGGGGAGTAGGTCGTCAATCGCGCGCTGTTGCGCGACGGTGAGGCGGCCTTCGCGGCGAATGAACGAGCGGATGGGGCGTATAAAAGGCGTGTGGGGTTCTGACATGGTTCAGAAAAACAGCCCGTCAACCGGCGAGGAGGCGCTGGCGTAGCGTTTGCGCGGCATGCGCCCGGCGCGGAACGCGGCGCGACCGGCTTCGATGGCCTTTTTCATCGCTTCTGCCATCAATACCGGCTGTTGGGCGGCAGCAATTGCGGTGTTCATCAACACGCCATCACAACCCAGTTCCATCGCAATGGCAGCATCGGAGGCGGTGCCCACGCCGGCATCGACGATGATCGGCACTTGGGCGTTTTCGATGATGGTGAGCAGGTTGTATTTGTTTTGAATGCCGAGCCCGGAGCCAATCGGCGCGGCCAACGGCATCACGGCGACACAGCCGATTTCTTCCAGCCGTTTGCACAAAATGGGGTCGTCAGAGGTGTAGACCATCACTTCAAAGCCATCGGCGACGAGAATTTCTGCCGCTTTGAGCGTGGCCACCACATCGGGATACAGGGTTTTGGCATCGCCCAACACTTCGAGTTTGACGAGGGTGTGTCCATCCAACAGTTCGCGCGCGAGCTTGCAGGTGCGCACGGCGTCATCGGCGGTGTAGCAGCCGGCGGTGTTGGGTAGCAGGGTGTAGCGATCGGGCGGCAGCACATCCAGCAGATTCGGCTCGCCGGGATTCTGGCCGATGTTGCTGCGGCGAATGGCGACGGTGACGATTTCGGCGCCGGCGGCTTCGGTCGCCGCACGGGTTTCTTCCAAATCTTTGAATTTGCCGGTGCCGGTGAGCAGGCGGGAATGAAATTGGCGTTGGCCAATGGTCAATAAATCCGGTGGGAGCATGCAAAGCCTCTCATCAATCAATCGGTGCGCGGGGTGGGTAGTGTAGCGAAAGCCGGCTGACTGAGGCATGGGCTTTGTGTGCGGGTTTACTCTTTGGCGAGAATTTGATGCCACAGCGGCGCGGGCACCGGCATGATCGACAGGCGATTGCCGCGTCGTATCAGGGGCAAGTCCGCCAGAGTGTCATCCGCTTTGAGTTCATCGAGCGAAATCAATCGCTTGAGGTGCCGTTCGTAGCCGACATCGACTTGCATCCAGCGCGGGTTTTCCGGCGTGGATTTGGGGTCGAAATAGCGGTGTTCGGGGTCGAATTGGGTGGGGTCGGGGTAGGGGGCGCTGATGACCGACATCAGGCCAACAATGCCCGGCACTTTGACATTCGAGTGGTAGAAAAACACGCCATCGCCGATCTGCATCGCGTCGCGCATCATGTTGCGGGCTTGGTAGTTGCGCACGCCGTACCAGCCTTCGACTTTTTGGCGCGCCAAATCGTCGATTGAAAACACTTCGGGTTCACATTTCATGAGCCAATAATTCATGGCGGGTTCCTGGGCTGAGTGGGAAGCGGCGCAAGCCGTGTTCGGTGATGATGGCGTCGAGGGGAATATCCCAAGGATCATGCGGCAACTGATTCACCTGCTGGCAGGCAAACGCAATGCCGATCAATACGGGGCGCGGACGCCGGAGTTTGCTGAGCGTTTTATCGTAAAACCCTGCGCCCATGCCCAGCCGATGCCCCTGTCGATCAAAGCCGACCAACGGCAGCAGAATGATGTCCATGCCGTGCGCGGTGCTCATCGCGGAGGCGCGCGGTTCCACAATACCGAATCGATTACGCGCGCCGTGCCGATGACCGGAGCGTAGCCCCCGCGCCGAACGGAACCGCAAGGAGCCGTTGCGCTGAATAATTGGTAGCCAAAACCGTTTCGGGTGGCGGGCAATCAGCGGACGCAGATCCACTTCGCCATCAAAAGGCAGATAGGCGGCAATGTGCGGCGACGCGCGTTGCTGTAGCAAGCGGGCAATGGCGAGGACGATGCGGCGTTCGGCATGGGCGCGGCGATGGCCGGTGAGGGCGCGGCGGCGGGCGCGAAGCAGGCGACGGAGGGGGGCTTTTGGGCTGGCGGACATGGATCTGTTCGCTGAAAAGAAGTGTCTTCCAGAACGCCGTTGGCGGTGCTTCGACCTTGAACCTGTGGTTCAAGCGGAAGGCGCGCAAGGGATGTAAGGCTTTCCGACGAGGCGGACTTGCACACGATCCATTTGATGCGCCCTCCATGGTCGCAGAGTACGGCTCAAGGGATTGAGCACCACCTGACGAACGCCCCAGAAGACTGAGTTCATCGTAGTAGATGACTGCCCCAATTTGCAAGGAAAAATCCCGCCGGATGTCGCCTCATGGTGCAACAGAGTCGGATGCATCATGAGGCGGGCTCAAATACCGCCATGGATTCAATGTGTGCGGTGTGCGGAAACATGTTCATCACGCCGGCGGCGACGAGCCGGTAGCCGTGTTCGTGCACCAGGGCGTGGGCATCGCGCGCGAGGGTGCCGGGGTGGCAGGAAACATAAACAATCCGCCGAGGTTTGAGGCGGGCGATGTGGGGCATCATCGCTTCGGCACCGGCGCGCGGCGGGTCGAGCAGCACGAGGTCATAGGGTTGATTCAGCCAGTCCTGTCCCGCATCCGGGGTGAATAAATCCCCGACCACATGCAGGGTATTGTGTATGCCATTGGCGGCGGCGGCGGCCGCTCCGCGCGCGACCATCGCCGCATCCAGCTCCACCGCCGTGACTTGAGCGGCACGGCGCGCCAGCGGCAGGGTGAAATTACCCAGGCCGGCAAATAAATCCAGCACGCGATCCTGCTCGGTGACACCGAGTAAATCAATGGCTTGCTGCACCATCTTCCGGTTGATTCCGGCGTGAACTTGGGTGAAATCGAGCGGGGCAAAGCCAATGGCGACGCCATAAGACGGATGGTGATCGACCAGCGGTTGCACGGTCGCGGGGTCCAGCGGGGTGACGGTCGCTGGCCCGCCGGATTGCAGGTACAGATCGTAGCCAAACGACTGGCCCACCGCGCTCAGTCGTTCCCGATCCGCCGCTTCGAGCGGGGCGAGGTGACGAATCACCAGCGCAACGCGATCATCGCTGCACGAGACTTCGATTTGCGGAATTTGCCGTTTGATGTCGAGCGTATTCAGTGCGTCCGCCAGATCGGTCAACCGCTCGCCGACACGCGGATCCAGCACCGCGCAACGGGTTAAATCGGCCAAAAAATGGCTGTTTCGTTCGCGAAAGCCAATCAACAGGCGCTGCTTTTTCTCGACGAATCGAACGCCGAGCCGCGCCCGGCGGCGATAGCCCCAGACGGCATCGGTCAGCGGCGGCAGGACAGATGCCGGCGGCGTTTTGCCGATTCGTTCCAATTGATCGAGCAAAGATTGTTGTTTGAACGCGATTTGTTGCTCCGCCGCCAAATGTTGCATGGTGCAGGCACCGCATTGGTCAAAATGCGGGCATCCGGGCACCACCCGATCGGGCGACGGCTGCTCGATCGCCACGGTATCGCCCTCGTCGAACTGCTTTTTGCGTGCGGTGTAGACAAACCGTACCGTTTCCCCCGGCAACGCCCGGTCGATGAAGGTGGCTTTTCCATCCAAATGCGTGACCCCGCGCCCTTCGAGGGTGAGCGATTCGATGGTGGCGGTAAATTCACCGACGGGCAGTTTGGCTCGGCGCATGGCGGGCTCCGTA
>DYMR01000068.1:0-2901 GCA_020721485.1 Halothiobacillus neapolitanus
CAGCGCGACCTGCTCGATTTTGAGCTGAATCAAGCGCCGTTCCAGCCGATCCATTTCCTCCGGCTTGGAATCAATCTCCATGCGCAGGCGCGAGGCGGCCTCGTCGATCAGGTCGATGGCCTTGTCCGGCAACTGCCGATCGGTGATGTAGCGGTGCGACAACGCGGCGGCCGCGACAATCGCCGGATCGGTGATTTCCACGCCGTGATGCACTTCGTAGCGCTCTTTCAAACCGCGCAAAATCGCGATGGTGTCCTCAACGCTCGGCTCATCGACCAACACTTTCTGAAAACGGCGCTCCAGCGCGGCATCTTTTTCAATGTATTGCCGGTACTCATCCAGCGTGGTCGCGCCGATGCAGTGCAATTCGCCGCGCGCCAGTGCCGGCTTGAGCATATTGCCCGCATCCAGCGCGCCCTCGGCCTTGCCCGCGCCCACCATGGTGTGAATTTCGTCGATGAACAGAATCACCCGGCCTTCTTGCTTGGCGACATCGTTCAGCACGCCCTTGAGCCGCTCTTCAAAATCGCCCCGGAACTTCGCCCCGGCCAACAACGCGCCCATGTCGAGCGAGAGCACGCGCTTGTTTTTCAGGTTTTCCGGCACCTCGCCATTGATGATGCGCTGCGCCAGCCCCTCGACAATGGCGGTTTTACCGACGCCCGGCTCGCCGATCAGCACCGGGTTGTTTTTCGTGCGGCGTTGCAATACCTGAATCGCGCGGCGAATTTCTTCATCGCGGCCAATCACCGGATCGAGCTTGCCGGATTCGGCGCGGGCGGTGAGATCGACCGTGTATTTCTCCAGCGCCTGCCGCGATTCTTCGGCATTGGCATCGTTCACCGACTGCCCGCCGCGCAAGGTGTTGATGGCCTTATCCAGCACGCCCTTGCTCGCTCCGGCGCGCCGCAGCAATTCGCCAAGCGCGCCCTTATCTTCTGCCCCCGCCAAAACGAATAGCTCGCTGGAAATGAACTGATCTTTGCGCTGCTGCGCGAGTTTGTCGGTCACATTCAGCAGGCGCGACAAATCGTTGGACAGATGCACCTCGCCCGCCGCCGCGCCGGACACTTGCGGCAGGTGGTCGAGCATCTCGCCCAGTTGCGAGCGCAGCAGCCCGAGGTTCACATCGCACTGCGTCAGCAAATGCCGCACCGTGCCGCCGTCTTGGTCGATCAGCGCCAGCAACACATGCGCCGGCTCGATGAACTGATGATCGCGCCCCACCGCCAACGATTGCGCATCGGCCAGTGCCAGTTGAAATTTGGCGGTCAACTTATCCATACGCATGGGGAACCCCTCTTAAAGTCGGTTGAATGGCAGAAATATGCCGGCCAAAACTGAAAATTCAAGCCCGATTCATACAATTTCCATGAATTCTTTGTGGTTTTGTGGTGGTGCGGCGCGTGCACGAACGCTGGCAATCCGTAGCTCGTGCCATTACCATTATTGATGCAGAATAAATTTCCTGGAGTAAGGCGATGCAACAAACCCATTTCAACGAAAAATATCCCGTCTACGAGCTGGTGCTCAACAAGCAGGAAACCACGGCGCAGAGCGCGGCGGAAGTGATTGCGCGGCTCAAAGCGCAGATCACGGCGAACCCGAACGCCGCGTTCATCGGCTTGTTCGATCACTATGCGCACACCGCCGCCCTGCCGGAAGGCGAAATCGCGCCGGACATTCTCGCCGCGCAACACATCATTTTTTGCTTCGGCATCAAATTGCCGAACCCGCGTGTGATGGCGGTGCGCCCTCGGTCGATTGGCGTGACTGAGTTTGCCGACCAATTCGTGATTAACTTCTTAGAACCGCCGATGCCGATTGCCACCCAAGCGATGGAAGGCTGGGTGATGGCGCTGCGCGACCGCTGATTCATCGCGGCAACCCCGCGCGCAGCCCCTTTGAGGAGGGCTGGGGCGGGGTGGAAAATCCAAACCAAAAGTCCAATGAATGACCCCGCTCCTGCAATGGGAGAGGGAAATTGGGCTTTTCTTTCGCGTCTGTGACGGAATGTTTCATGATTTGATAGCGTATTAACAAATTCAGACATTCATGTCCGAGGGGCACCGTGCGATAATCCCCTTTAACCGATTCGTCATGAGGCGCCGCCTTGATTCACCAGCGTACCCTTCGTAACAGCATCCGAGCGACCGGCATTGGCCTGCACACGGGCGAGCAGGTTCGTTTGACGCTGCGCCCGGCGGCGCCGGATACCGGCATCGTCTTTCACCGGATTGATCTGCCGCAGCCGATTGAAATTGCCGGCCATGCCTTTAATGTGGGGGAAACCCAGCTTTCGACGACCCTCGTCAAAGACGGCAATAAAATCTCCACCGTCGAACACCTGATGTCGGCGCTCGCGGGGTTGGGTATCGATAACTGCCATGTCGAAATCGATGGGCCGGAAATGCCCATCATGGACGGCAGCGCCAGCCCGTTTGTCTTCCTGATTCAATCGGCGGGCATTGAAGAGCAGGATGCGCCGAAGCAATTCATCCGCGTATTGAAGCCGGTGGAAGTGGTCGATGGCGACCGCTGGGTGCGATTTGAACCGCATGAAGGCTTCCGCGTGGCCATGTCGATTGATTTCAATCACCCCGCCTTGGCGGAATCTGCCCGCTTGGCGGAAATTGATTTTTCATCCACCTCGTTCGTGAAGGAAGTCGCGCGTGCGCGCACTTTCGGCTTCATGCGCGATTTGGAAATGATGCGGCAACGCAATTTGGCGCTCGGCGGCAGTGTCGATAACGCCATCGTGGTGGGGGAATCGCAGATTCTCAACGAAGACGGCCTGCGGTATGGCGATGAGTTCGTGAAGCACAAAATCCTCGACGCGATCGGGGATTTGTATCTGCTCGGGTGCAGCGTGATTGGCGCGTTCAGCGGCCATAAATCCGG
>DYMR01000068.1:3001-9596 GCA_020721485.1 Halothiobacillus neapolitanus
GAGGGGGGAGGGCTGGGGTGGGGGTGGTACAACCCGTCTGATCCTCTCTCGCCAACCCTCTCTTGCAAGGGAGTGGTTGAACCGGCGGCTTCTTAACCTTGTATTTTTGTTGCTAATTCCCCTTTGGATTCTCTTTGGGCTTCTCTGCAATCGCCCTCGCTGGGCGCGTCACGCCCGGCGAGGGCTTTTTGTTGCGCCAATGGTGGCGCCTCTGCCTGAGCCAACCGAGCCTGAGCCAACTGTACTTGAGCCAACCGTCGAAAGGCTTGGGCGAGGCGGGGGTTGTCCAGATGTTCCGCGACTTCTAATAAGTGCTGGCGGGTGGCCGGGCTCAGTTGAGCCGGCGGCGCGGCGCGCCGGCGTCGCGGTTCGGGGGCGGAAATGACCCGAACCTCAATGCGCGCAATGCCCTCGAGATTTTTGCTGCGGGCGGCGGTGTTCAGGGCGCTGATCCAGCTCGGCGCCTGAAAACGCGCCTGGGTCGCCGAAGCCGCATCGGTGGCGGCCAGCACCAGCACGGCATCGCGCACATTCAAAACCCGCACGCGGCTGCTGAGTGTGGCCGGAACCACTTCCTGCCAAAAACAATCGAACCAGTGGTTGCGATTCGCGTGGCGGGCGAGCGCGGCGAAGGCGGAAAATTGTGTCGGTTTCATGCGGGAATCTGTCCGAGCGATGCGGGGGAAATACCGGGGGCGCTACCAATCTGAAGCCATCTACCGTACCATTCCGGCCTATTTGCGTCAGCCCCGCCGGGGGTTCTGCCCGATTTTTCTGATGGTGTGTCCATGATTGCTAGTCTGCTTCGAAAAATGTTTGGTACCCGCAATGATCGCCTAATTAAGGAAATGCGGCGGCGTGTGGTGCAAATCAATGCCCTCGAACCGCAGATGCAGGCGTTGGACACCGAGACTTTGCGCGGCAAAACCGAAACCTTCCATCAGCGCTGGCAGAACGGCGAAACGCTGGATGATTTGTTGCCCGAAGCGTTTGCGGTGTGCCGCGAGATGAGCCAGCGGGTGCTGGGGATGCGCCATTTCGATGTGCAGCTCATCGGCGGGATGGCGTTGCATCAAGGAAAAATTGCCGAGATGCGCACCGGCGAGGGCAAAACCCTGGTGGCGACGCTGGCCGTATACCTGAACGCGCTGACGCGCCAAGGCGTGCATGTGGTGACGGTGAACGATTACCTCGCCCGCCGGGATGCGGAATGGATGGGTCGGCTGTACACCGCGCTGGGGCTGACGGTTGGCATTGTGGTGCCGAATATGGATCACCACAGCAAATTCGATGCCTACCGCTGCGATGTGACCTACGCCACCAACAACGAGCTGGGTTTCGATTATCTGCGCGACAACATGGCGTTCAGTGCCGAGCAGGTTATGCAGCGCGAGTTGGTGTACGCCATTGTCGATGAAGTGGATTCGATCTTGATCGACGAGGCGCGCACGCCGTTGATTATTTCCGGTCCGGCGGCGGATTCTTCCGAGGCGTATCAAAAAATCAACGGCCTGATTCCCGAGCTGAAAAAGCAAGCGCGCGAAGAGCCGAAAGACGATGAACCCCCGTTGACCGACGATGAGCGCGGCGATTTCACCGTGGATGAAAAGAACAAGCAGGTCTACCTGACCGAACAGGGCTTCGAACGCGCGGAAAATTTGTTGGTGCAGATCGGGCTGTTGCAGGAAGGCGAATCGCTGTACGACGCGCACAACATCATGCTGCTCAGCCACCTCAATTCGGCGCTGCGCGCGCACGCCATTTACAAGCGCAATGTCGAATACATCGTGCGCGATAACGAAATCATCATCGTTGATGAATTTACCGGGCGCACCCTGCCGGGGCGGCGCTGGTCCGAGGGCTTGCATCAAGCGGTCGAAGCGAAAGAAGGCGTGCCGATTCAACCGGAAAACCAGACGCTGGCGTCCATTACTTTCCAGAATTATTTCCGGTTGTATAAAAAACTCTCGGGCATGACCGGCACCGCCGACACCGAAGCGCGCGAGCTGGCGGAGATTTACAACCTCGAAGTGGTGCAGATTCCGACCAACCGATCCGTGCAACGCCAGGATCTGGGCGATTTCGTGTTCCTCACCGCGCAGGAAAAATACGAGGCCATCGTCAAAGATGTGCAGGCCGCACGCGGGCGCAATCAGCCGGTGCTGGTCGGCACGGCCTCGATTGACGCATCCGAAATTGTTTCGCGGCTGCTCACGCAGGCGAAGGTGCCGCACAATGTGTTGAACGCCAAACACCACGAGCGCGAGGCGGAAATCATTGCCGAAGCCGGCCGACCGGGCGCGGTCACCATTGCCACCAACATGGCCGGTCGCGGTACCGACATCATGCTCGGCGGCAATCTGGAGCAAGAGTTGTTGGCGCTGGGCACGGCGGCGAACGATGAAGCCAAAGCCCGGGGCAAGACGGAATGGCAGCAACGGCACGAGGCGGCGTTGGCCGCCGGCGGCCTGCATGTGATCGGCACCGAGCGCCACGAATCGCGGCGGGTCGATAACCAGTTGCGTGGCCGTTCGGGGCGACAGGGCGATCCGGGTTCCACCCGCTTCTTCTTGTCGCTGGAAGATAACCTGATGCGCGTGTTCGCCTCCGATCGCGTGGGCGGATTGATGAAGAAGCTGGGCATGCAAGCGGGCGAGGCCATCGAGCATCCTTGGGTCACGCGCGCCATCGAAAACGCCCAGCGCAAGGTGGAAGGCCATAATTTCGATCAACGCAAACACCTGCTCGATTACGACAATGTCGCCAACGAACAGCGCAAGGTGATTTACGACCAGCGCCGCGCGGTGATGGCGACCACCGACACGGCGGCCATCATTGAACCGATGCGGCGCGATGTGCTGGCGGCGGTGTTCGGGCGCTTTGTGCCGCCGGGCGCGCTGGAAGAACAGTGGGATGTGCCGGGTCTGACGCAAACGCTGGCGGAGGATTTCGGCCAAGAATTGCCGATCGCCGAGTGGCTGACGCAGGACAAAGACCTGCACGCCGAAACCTTGCTCGACAAAATCGTCGAAAGTTTCGAAGAGGATTACCGCATCAAAGAAGCGCTGGCCGGCGCCGATTCGCTGCGTCAATTTGAAAAGGGCATTTTGTTGCAGGTGCTGGATGGCCGCTGGAAAGAGCATCTGGCGGCGATGGATTATCTGCGCCAAAGCATCGGCTTACGCGGCTATGCGCAAAAAAATCCGACGCAGGAATATAAGCGCGAAGCCTTCGAAATGTTTGGCCGCTTACTGGATGACATTCATGCCGATGTGATCCAGATCATCAGCCGCTTGAGCATCGCGCCGAACCCGCAAGAGGGCGCGCCGGTGATCGACACCCTGCTCGATGAAGTGGTGGAAGCGCAGTATCTGGACGAAAGCCGCCTGCAACTGCGGCACGATGCGCCGGACATGGCGGGTGGCGTGGTGCCTGAATCCGCCGAGGCCATACCGGGCAATGTGCCGGTGCGCCAAGAGCCAAAAATTGGCCGCAACGATCCCTGCTGGTGTGGCTCGGGTAAAAAGTATAAACAATGTCATGGAAAGCTGGTTTAATGCCTGGGTCGATGCTCATTACTCTTTGATTTCATTTGATTCACCCACCTTTTTGTGAGTAGTGGGCTAAATCAGATGCACCGTGAGCACGGCGTTCAGTACTAAATTAACTTAAGGATGTGACATGAATAAGCTGGGTTTGGTCGCCGCTGTGGTGGTTGTGGGCGCGGTTGCCGCTGCGCCGTTTGTTTCCGGCATGATGATCGAGCAACGCATCAAGGCCTACCAACTGCCGGCCAGCGTGCCGGTGGGTACGGTGTGGCACCTGGATTCGTATCAGCGCGGGTATTTGCACTCCACCGCATTGTCTACGCTCAGTTTTTCTTCACCGAGCCTGGCGGAGCCGATGCGCATTCAAATCAAACAAGACATTGACCAAGTACCGGGTTTGGATGGCCGCTTGGCCACGATCCGCACGACTTGGCTGCCGACGCCGGAAGTGAAAGCCGAGTTGGCCAAGGTGTTGGGCGACAAGGAACCCGTGGCCTTTGATACGGCGGTGCTGTTGACGGGGGCCACCCACACCACCGGCACGATTGCCGCATTTTCCATGCCGCAAGCGCAATTCAGCGGCGGCACGATTCGGCTGGATACCGCGAAAGGCGGCGCTTTCGATTTCTTGATGACGGTCGATTCTCTGTCCGCGCAGGATCCGCAAGACCCGCAGCCGACGGTGCTCAAGGGCATGAAAATCGACGGCAAAGGTGTGATGGCGCCGGACGGGGTGGCTTGGAACAGCGACTTCAAAATGTCGATTGATTCCTTGGCCGCAGAGCAAGGTCATGTCGATGGCGTGATGATTTCCGGTAACTCGGTTCTCGTGGGCGAGGCGCTGAATACCGGCGTTGGGATTGACATTAAATCGTTGGATTTCCCCGATCTGCCGGCGGCGGCCAAAGGCATCCACGATGTGGCGATTCATTACCGTCTCGACGGGCTCGACAAGACCGCGTTGACGGCGATCACCGAGCAACTGCGTGCGGCGCAGAAAACGGAAGGTTCCGACCCGGAACAAATCAAACAAGCCATCACCATGGCGTTTATGACGCAGTTGCCGGCATTGCTGAATCGCGGGGTATCGTTCCAGATCAATCCGTTTGGCTTCACCACGCATGCGGGCAAGGTTGCCTTGAACCTGAGTGTGACCATGCCGGCCGGGCACGGTTCGGAAGCGCTGAGCAACCCGATGGGGCTGATCGAAGTGTTGACGATCAAAGGCGATTACACCGCGCCGCAAGCGCTGATGAGTGAAGCCTTGGGTGAAACCGGTGAAGCGTCTCCGGCGGAAAGCCAAATCAATCAACTGATTCAGGCCGGATACATCAACGCCAACCAAGGGATTTTGACCACCAATTTCGCCTTTGAACACGGCAAGCTCAGCATCAACGGCAAGCCCGCCGATGACATGCTGGGTGCCTTGGGCGCGCTGGCGCAATAAGCGTCGCGGCTGAATAGGACGCTCGCCGTGGGTTCGCGCCTGCGGCGTTTTTTTTGGCCTTTTTCATGGGCCTTTTTTATATAAATCATTGAGGGAATCATCATGCCTGTTGGATTAACTGCCCCCGCCCCCGGTTCGTTGCACGCCGTTCCCGGCATTGCCTTGGGCATTGCCCAAGCCGGGGTGCGTAAGCCCAATCGGGATGATGTGTTGCTCATCACTTTGCCGCCGACCGCGACGGTGGCCGGGGTGTTCACCCAAAACCGCTACTGCGCGGCGCCGGTGCAGTTGTGCCGGAAGTTTTTGGCCGAAGCCCGTCCTCGGGCTTTGGTCATCAATACGGGCAATGCCAATGCCGGTACGGGGGACGATGGCCTGCACCGTGCCCAACAAGTTTGCGCCGCTGTGGCCGCCGCCGTCGGCTGCGCCCCGGAAGAAGTGCTGCCGTTTTCCACCGGCGTGATTATGGAGCCCCTGCCGGTGGATCGCATTGTGGCGGGCATTCCGGCGGCGCAGGCGAATCTGGCGGAAGACAACTGGCTGCGGGCGGCGGGCGCGATCATGACCACCGACATCGTGGCCAAGGGTAAAACCGCGACCTGCGTGATCGAGGGGCAAACCGTCACCGTTACCGGCATTGCCAAAGGCTCGGGGATGATTCACCCGAACATGGCCACCATGCTCGGTTATGTCGCCCTGGATGCGCGCGTGCCGCAGCCGGTGTTGCAGGCGTTGCTGAATACCGTGACGGCGGAGAGTTTCAACCGCGTCACCGTGGATGGCGACACCTCGACCAACGATTCCTTCCTGCTGATCGCCAATGGCCGCGCCGAGGCGCCGTTGATTGATGCGGAGGACAGCGCGGCCTTCCGCAGTTTGCATGCCGCCGTGGCCGAAGTCGCCGTGTTCTTGGCGCAAGCCCTGGCGCGCGACGGCGAAGGGGCGACCAAGTTCGTCACCATCGAAGTCGAGCAAGGACGCGACCGCGCCGAATGCGTGCGCATCGCCAAATCCATTGCCCACAGCCCCTTGGTGAAAACCGCGCTGTTCGCCTCCGACCCCAACTTGGGGCGCATTCTCGCGGCGATTGGCTATGCCGGGGTCGATGACCTGGATGTGCGCACCGTGGGGTTGTGGATTGGCGCGGTGGAAGTCGTGCGCGCGGGCGGTCGTTTGCCGAGCTATGTCGAAGCCGATGCCGCCGCCGTGATGAAGCAAGAAGACATCACTCTGCGCATCACCCTCGGGCGCGGCAGCGCGCGCGACCGGGTGTGGACCTGCGATTTCTCCTACGACTATGTGAAGATCAACGCCGAATATCGCTCGTAGTCTGATCGGCACAGCGTATCAACGGATTGCTCATTGTCCGCGCCCGCCTTCCCCGCGTATCTCGCCATCACGCCACCTTCCTCGGATGACACCGGGGATGACACCGGGGCGGCGTGGCAGCGCGCCGTGTGCGCGCAATTGCCTGTCTTGTCCGAGGCTTGGGCGGGCACGGTGGGGCTGCAACTGCGCCCGCTGCGGCCAATACCCGTGCCGGTGTGGCAGGGGATTTTGGCGGAGGCGGCGGCGCTGAAACTGCCGGTTTGGCTCAATA
>DYMR01000069.1 GCA_020721485.1 Halothiobacillus neapolitanus
GCGCGGAAGCGGCGGGCGCGCATGCCGTCATCGCACCGAAAGACCGCGCCGCCGGCCTCACCCCTGCCGCCCGCAAAGCGGCTTCAGGTGCCGCCGAACGGCTGCCGTTCATCCAAGTCACCAACCTGGCCCGCACCCTGAGCGATTTGAAACAGCGCGGCGTGTGGATTGTCGGCGCGGCGGGCGGCGGCTTGGTCAGCCTGTACGAAACCGATTTCGCCGCCGAACCCGTCGCCTTGGTGATGGGCAGCGAAGGCGAAGGGCTGCGCCGCCTCACGCAAGAGCGCTGCGATCAGCTCCTGACCATCCCGATGCGCCCGCCGGTGGAAAGCCTGAATGTGTCCGTCGCGGCGGCCATTTGCCTATACGAGTTTCGTCGCGTGCGCGATCTGCCGCCGACGCTACCGGGCACGGCGGGAATTCGCTAACATATTGCACTTTTTTGAATTTGATCGACCGATGCCGTGGTTGATCGACCGACGCCGTGGAGCACGAGCATCATGAACCTTTCCGACCGGGTGCGCCGGGTTCGCCCTTCCCCCACACTGGCCGTGACCGCCAAAGCCGCCGAACTCAAGGCGCAGGGGCGCGACATCATCAGTTTGGGCGCCGGTGAACCGGATTTCGATACCCCCGCGCACATCCGCCAAGCCGGTATCGACGCCATCCACGCCGGCTTCACCCGCTACACGGCGGTCGAAGGCATTCTGCCCTTGCGTCAGGCGATCGCCAAACGGTTGCAGGCCGATCAAGGGTTAGCCTTCGCGCCGAACCAAATCATCGTCTCCACGGGCGGCAAGCAAAGTATTTACAACCTGTTTCAGGCGGTATTGAACCCCGGCGATGAGGTCATCATTCCCGCGCCATATTGGGTGTCGTACCCCGATATGGTGCTGCTGGCCGGCGGCGAACCGGTCATCGTGCTGGCCGATCAAGCCCAAGGCTTCAAGCTCGCGCCCGCGCAACTGGCGGCAGCCATCACCGAAAAAACCCGCATCGTCGTGCTCAACAGCCCGTCGAACCCCACCGGCGTGGCGTACACCCGCGCCGATTGGGCGGCCATGGCCGAGGTGCTGCGCGCGCACCCGAATGTGCTCATCGCCACCGATGACATGTACGAAAAAATTCTCTGGAGCGACGAACCATTCTCCAACATCGCGATGGTCGCGCCCGATTTGCTGCCGCGCATGATCGTGCTGAACGGCGTCAGCAAAGCCTACGCCATGACCGGCTGGCGCATCGGCTACGCCGCCGGCCCCAAGCCGATCATTGATGCGATGAATGTCATCCAATCGCAAAGCACCTCCGGCGCCTGCTCCATCGCGCAAGTCGCCGCGCAGGCCGCCATCGAAGGCGACCAGAGCGAGATCAGCGCCATGGTGCGCTCGTTCAAAGAGCGGCACGATTTCGTCGTCGGCCGGCTCAATGCCATCCGCGATGTAGACTGCCTGCCGAGCCAAGGCGCGTTCTACTGCTTCCCCAATGTGCAGCGCGTCATCGACCGGCTGGGCCTGACCGATGATGTCGCGCTCAGCGCGCACCTGCTCGAACAGGCAGGCGTCGCCGTGGTGCCGGGCACCGCCTTTGGCGCCCCCGGCCACATTCGCTTGAGCTATGCCACCAGCCGCGCCGCCCTCGACGAAGCCCTGAACCGCATGGCGCGGGTCATGGGCTAAACTCCCCCCTTCCGTCACCGACCAAAGGCTCCGTCCCATGGATGAAAATCGCAAAAAAGCCCTGACCGCCGCCCTCAGCCAAATCGAACGGCAATTCGGTAAAGGCGCCGTCATGCGCATGAACGACACGGCGGGCGTGGATATTCCCGTGGTCAGCACCGGCTCGATTGCGCTCGATCACGCCCTCGGGATTGGCGGCCTGCCGCGCGGTCGCGTGGTAGAAATTTACGGGCCGGAATCTTCGGGCAAAACCACGCTCACCCTGCAAGTGATCGCCCAGGCGCAAAAAACCGGCGGCGTGTGCGCCTTCGTCGATGCCGAACACGCGCTCGACCCGACCTACGCGCAAAAACTCGGCGTGAATGTCGATGATCTGCTGGTCAGCCAGCCCGATACCGGCGAACAAGCCTTAGAAATCACCGATATGCTGGTGCGTTCCGGCGCCGTCGATGTGGTCGTGGTCGATTCCGTCGCCGCCTTGGTGCCGAAAGCGGAAATCGAAGGCGAAATGGGCGATACCCATGTCGGCCTGCAAGCGCGACTGATGAGCCAAGCGCTGCGCAAGCTCACCGGCAACATCAAACGCACCAACTGCATGGTGATTTTCATCAACCAAATTCGCATGAAAATCGGCGTCAGTTACGGCAGCCCGGAAACCACCACCGGCGGCAACGCGCTCAAGTTCTATGCCTCAATCCGGCTGGACATTCGCCGGGTGGGTTCGGTGAAAAAGGGCGAAGAAGCCATCGGCAACCAAACCCGCATCAAGGTCGTCAAAAACAAACTCGCGCCGCCGTTCAAAGTCGTCGATGTCGATATTCTCTATGGTGAAGGCATTTCCCGCCTGATGGAATTGATCGACATGGCCAGCGACCACGGCCTGATTCAAAAGGCGGGCGCGTGGTATTCCTGCGGCGAGATTCGTTTGGGACAAGGCAAAGACAACGCGCGGCAATACTTCGTTGAGCACCCGGAACTGGCCGACGAGATCGAAGGCAAACTGCGTGAACTGCTGCGCAACGGCGGCACAAACAACAAACGCAGCAAAGCCAGCGCCGCCAGCACCGACGACGACAGCCCGCCCTCAGACGACTAAGCGCTGTGCTCCGGCGCCCGCGCTCCACGCCGCCTGAGGACGATCAGGCGCAGCCCACCGCGCTGCGCCTGTTGACGCAACGCGAACACAGCCAGCGCGAGCTGTTTCAAAAACTCAGCCAGCGCGGCTTCCCGCGCGCAGTGATCGAACACACCCTAAACACCCTGCGCGACGAGGGCTGGCAATCCGATGCCCGCTTCGCCGCCAGCTACTTGCGCGCGCGGCTTGCCCGGGGCCATGGCGCACTGACGATTGCCTCCGAGCTGCGCAGCCGTGGCGTCGATGCCGAGGCGATTGAAGCCGCCTGGCAGGAAGAATCGCCGGACTGGTTCGCGCTGGCCGTGGCACAACGACGGCGGCAGTTTGGCTCGGCGGATTTATCGGCAGACGAACGCCGCAAAGCCTACCGACACCTCACGCAGCGCGGCTTTCGCCATGATGAGGCGATAGCCGCACTGGATGCGCCGCCCGAGCCAGACTGACGCCGCGTCCGTCGCACCATCCACCGCGCCCGCAAGTACCGCCCGCCGCGCCTTTCCGTTACACTCGCGCCCATTCATCGTTAATTTTCGCGTGTGCTGACTTCATGAAAACTACTGCCGAATTGCGCCGCGCGTTTTTGGATTTTTTCCACGAACGCGGCCACGACATCGTTTCCTCTGCCCCGTTGATCCCCGGCAATGACCCGACCTTGCTGTTCACCAACGCCGGCATGGTGCAATTCAAAGAAGCGTTCCTGGGGTTGGAGACGCGCAGCAACCCGCGCGCCGTGTCCTGCCAACGCTGCGTGCGCGCGGGCGGCAAGCACAACGATCTGGAAAATGTCGGCTACACCGCACGGCATCACACCTTTTTTGAGATGCTCGGCAATTTCAGTTTCGGCGATTATTTCAAGGCGGAAGCGATTCGATTCGGCTGGGATTTCCTCACCCAAACCCTGCGCCTGCCCGCCGAACGGCTGATGGTCACGGTGTACGCAACCGACGATGAAGCCTTCGATATTTGGCACCGCGACATCGGCCTTCCTGCCGAAAAAATCCGCCGCATCGGCGACAAACCCAGCGGCGGCTCGGACAACTTCTGGCAAATGGGCGACACCGGCCCCTGCGGCCCCTGCACCGAAATTTTCTACGACCACGGCGCGCACATTCCCGGAGGCCCGCCCGGCTCGCCCGATGAAGACGGCGACCGCTTCATCGAAATCTGGAACATCGTGTTCATGCAGTTCGATCGCGCGGAAAACGGCACGCTCACCCCGCTGCCCAAGCCTTCGGTCGATACCGGCATGGGCATGGAGCGGCTCGCCGCCGTGTTGCAGGGCGTGCACAGCAACTACGACATCGACCTGTTCCGGCACCTCATTGCCGCCGCACAGGCCGTGACCGGCGCGCGCGATGCCGCCTCCAGCTCCCTCAAAGTGATTGCCGACCACATCCGCTCCTGCGCCTTCCTGATTGTCGATGGCGTGCGCCCCGGCAACGAAGGGCGGGATTATGTGCTGCGCCGCATCATTCGCCGCGCGGCACGCCACGGCCATAAACTCGGCGTGGATGCGCCGTTTTTCTATCGTTTGGTCGCGCCGCTGGTGGCGGTCATGGGCGAAGCCTACCCCGAACTTGCCGCCGCGCAAGCCGAAGTCGAGCGCGTGTTGCTACAAGAAGAAGAACGATTTCTGCAAACGCTGGCCTCCGGCATGCACGAACTGGACGCGGCGCTCGCCGCGCTCCCGCCGGGCGGCACACTCTCGGGCGAAGTCGTGTTCAAGCTCTACGACACCCACGGCTTTCCGGTCGATTTAACCGCCGACATCGCCCGCGAGCGCGCCTTCGTGCTCGACCACGATGGCTTCGAGCACGCCATGGCCGCGCGCCGCGCCCAATCGCGCGCCGCCAGCCAATTCGCCCAGCAAAAACACACCGTCGAAGGCGCAGGCAGCACCCGGTTTCTGGGATATACCCAAGATCAAGGCACTGCGCACATCGTCGCCCTCGCCCATGACGATGCGAATGTCGCCGCGCTCGAATCCGGCCAAGCCGGCATTCTCGTGCTCGAACAAACGCCGTTTTACGCCGAATCCGGCGGGCAGGTGGGCGACACGGGGCTCATCACCACCGCCGGTGGCCGCTTCGTGGTCACCGACACCCAAAAACAGGGCAGCAGCGTGCTGCACATCGGCCAAGTGCTCGAAGGGCGCATCGTGGTGGGCGACACCGCCGAAGCCCACATCGACACCGAACGCCGCGCCGTGATTCGCCTGAACCACTCCGCCACCCATTTGCTGCATGCCGCGCTGCGCCAAGTGCTCGGCAGCCATGTGCATCAACGCGGCTCGCGCGTCAGCGATGAAGCGCTGCGGTTCGATTTCTCGCACCCCGAGCCCGTCACCGCCGAACAACTGCGGCAGATCGAAACCTTAGTCAACGCCCAAGTGCGCGAAAATCACCCGGTCGAAACGCAAGAAATGGCGGTAGACGAAGCCCGCGCCGCCGGCGCCATGGCGCTGTTCGGTGAAAAATACGGCGATGTGGTGCGCGTCGTCACGATGGGGCCGTTTTCGATGGAACTCTGCGGCGGCACCCACGCCCGCCGAGGCGGAGACATTGGCGTGATGAAAATCGTCAGCGAAGGCGGCGTTGCCTCCGGCGTTCGGCGCATCGAAGCCGTAACTGGTGCGGCCGCATTGGCGCTCGCCACCGCCGTCGAAGACCAACTCGACCAGATGGCCAGCCTGCTGCGCGGCCAAAAACCGGACGCCCTGAACCGCCTGCAACAACTGATCGAGCGCAACAAAACGCTCGAAAAAGAACTGGCCGAACTCAAAGCCGAACGCGCCGCCCAAGCCGGTGGCGACCTCGCCAGCCAAGCAATCACCGTCGGCGGCATCGCCACCCTCGTCGCCGAATTGCCGGGCGCCGATGCCAACACCCTGCGCGACATGGTCGATCAGCTCAAACACAAACTCGGCACCGCCGCCGTCCTGCTGGCGACCATTGAAGACGGCAAAGTGCGCCTCATCGCCGGCGTCAGCAAAGACGCCACCGCCCGCATCAAAGCCGGCGATCTCGTGAACATCGCAGCGGCACCGGTGGGCGGCAAAGGCGGTGGTCGCCCGGACATGGCGCAGGCCGGCGGCACCCTGCCCGACGCCCTACCGCAGGCTCTGGCAGCGGCACGGGACTGGCTCGGTCAGCAGCTCGAATCTTGAGCGCGGCGCATCGAGTTCGGGCGGAAAGCACTCGGAAATTACGCTGCAACCAAAGCGCAACTTGGGTAGAATGCCCGCCTATTTTTCGGCGCTTCGCTTGCGGGCGGCCGCAACAACCGTTTGACAGCACAGGTTTGAGATGGCATTGATCGTTCAAAAATACGGCGGCACCTCGGTTGGCTCCGTCGAGCGGATTCAGGCAGTCGCCGATCGCGTCCTGCGCGCCCGTGCGGCGGGTGATGCCG
This sequence comes from Halothiobacillus neapolitanus, assembly GCA_020721485.1. Taxonomy (GTDB): domain Bacteria; phylum Pseudomonadota; class Gammaproteobacteria; order Halothiobacillales; family Halothiobacillaceae; genus Halothiobacillus; species Halothiobacillus neapolitanus_B. Next base: position 6,223 of record DYMR01000069.1, read on the forward strand.
TCGTGGTCGTGGTCTCCGCCATGAGCGGCGAAACCAACCGGTTGATCGGCCTGGCCAAAGCAATTCAGTCGCGCCCCAGCGCGCGCGAACTCGACGCCCTCGTCGCCACCGGCGAGCAAGTCACCACCGCCCTGCTGGCCATGGCGCTGGAAGAACGCGGCCAGCCGGCGCGCTCGTACACCGGCGCACAGGTCAAAATCCTGACCGACAGCGCCTTCAACAAAGCCCGCATTCAAGCGATTGACACCCAAAGCCTGCGGGATGATTTGGCCGCCGGCCGCGTCGTCGTCGTCGCCGGATTCCAAGGCGTCAATGCCGAAGGCGACATCACCACCCTCGGGCGCGGCGGCTCAGACACCTCCGCTGTCGCCATTGCGGCCGCGTTGAATGCCGACGAATGCCAGATTTATACCGATGTCGATGGCGTCTACACCACCGACCCCCGCGTCGAACCGCGCGCCCGCCGCCTCGACCGCATCACCTTCGAAGAAATGCTGGAAATGGCCAGCCTCGGCTCGAAAGTGCTGCAAATTCGCTCCGTCGAATTCGCGGGCAAATACAATGTTCCCTTGCGCGTGCTGTCCTCCTTCGTGGATGGCCCGGGAACCCTGATTACTTTGGAGGATGAAGTCGTGGAACAGGCCGTCATTTCAGGCATTGCCTTCAATCGGGATGAAGCCCAGCTCACCATCAAAGGCGTTCCCGATCACCCCGGCATCGCCTACGCGATCCTGGGGCCGATTGCCGAAGCCAACATCGAAGTCGATATGATTTTGCAGAATGTGGGCGCCGACAACACCACCGATTTCACCTTCACCGTGCAGCATGTCGATTACGACAAAGCGCTCGACATCCTGCATGTCGCAGCAAAAACCCTCGGCGCACGCGAAGTATCCGGGAACCCCAAGATCGTCAAAGTGTCTCTGGTAGGGGTCGGCATGCGCTCTCACGCGGGGATTGCTGCCAAAATGTTCAAAGTTTTGGCCGAAGAAAAAATCAACATCCGCATGATCGCCACCTCGGAAATCAAAATTTCCGTCGTCGTCGATGATAAATATCTTGAATTGGCGGTCAGAACCTTACACGATGCATTCGAATTGGATGCACCCGCAGCGTTGATCAGCTAAATTGAGTGAACAACGAACGAATAAACCGCGCCGCACACCGTCCTGCGGACGCGCGAAGGCCAAGGAGTAAAGACTCATGTTGATTTTGACGCGCCGCATCGGTGAAGTACTTCGCGTAGGCGATGAAGTGTCCATCACCGTTCTTGGGATCAAAGGCAATCAAGTGCGCATCGGCATCGATGCCCCGAAAGATGTTGCCGTACACCGGGAAGAAATTTATCAGCGCATCAAAAGCGAAACCCAGCCCCAATCAGGCAATGGCGACGCACGAGACGACGAATACTAATCCCACAACCCACCCAGAAAAGCCGGCGATTCGTCGGCTTTTTGCATTCCACCGCCACCCCAGAGCCGATCAAATATGGAAGCCCCGAACTCGCTCGTCAGCGCCGTTGATGTTCTTTTTGTCCTCTCCGGCGCCGTCATGGTGCTCGCCATGCACGCCGGATTTGCCTTCCTCGAAGTCGGCACCGTGCGCCGAAAAAACCAAGTCAACGCCCTAGCCAAAATCATGGCCGACTTCGCGGTGTCCACCATCGCCTACTTCTTCATCGGCTACACCGTCGCCTACCACATCGACTTCTTCAGCTCGGCGCAGCAACTCACCCTCGACCACGGCCACGAACTGGTCAAATTCTTCTTCCTGCTCACCTTTGCCGCCGCCATTCCCGCCATCATCTCCGGCGGCATTGCCGAACGCGCCCGCTTCTACCCGCAACTCATCGCCACCTTCGCCCTCGTCTCCTTGGTGTACCCCTTCTACGAAGGGCTGATCTGGAACGACAACTTCGGCCTGCAAGACTGGCTGAAAAACAGCTTCGGCGCCGCCTTCCACGACTACGCAGGTTCCATGGTCGTACACGGCATGGGCGGCTGGATCGCCCTCGTCGCCGTCCTCCTGCTCGGCCCCCGCCATGGCCGCTACGGCAAAAATGGCGAAGTCTACGCCCACCCGCCCTCCAACATCCCCTTCCTCGCCCTCGGCTCCTGGGTGCTGGCCGTCGGCTGGTTTGGCTTCAATGTCATGTCCGCACAAGAAATCAACGCCATCTCCGGCCTGGTCGCCGTCAACTCCCTCATGGCCATGGTCGGCGGCATCCTCAGCGCCCTCGTCGTCGGTCGTAACGACCCCGGCTTCCTGCACAACGGCCCCCTAGCCGGCCTCGTCGCCGTCTGCGCCGGATCGGATGTCATGCACCCCATCGGCGCACTACTGACCGGCCTCATCGCCGGCGGGCTATTCGTCTGGCTGTTCACCTTCGTCCAAAATCGGCTGAAAATCGACGATGTCCTCGGCGTCTGGTCACTCCACGGCGTCTGCGGCCTGTGGGGCGCCATCGCCGCCGGCATCTTCAGCCTCCCAGTCTTCGGCGGCGCAGGCGGCGTCAGCCTCATCAGCCAATTCATCGGCTCAGGCGTCGCCATCGCCATCGCCCTCATCGGCGGCGTACTCATCTACGGCATCCTCAAACACACCCTCGGCATCCGCCTAACCGAAGAACAAGAATTCGAAGGCGCCGACCTCAGCATCCACCAAATTTCCGCCACCCCGAAATACGACCAATAAGCCATAACCGGTTGCCTAGCCGCCGCGAATCCCCTACAATCCTGCCCCACGGAGAAATGGCCGAGTGGCTGAAGGCGCACCCCTGCTAAGGGGGTATAGGGGAAACTCTATCGAGGGTTCGAATCCCTCTTTCACCGCCAATAATAATGATTAAGCCCATGATTACATGGGCTTTTTTGCGACCACCCCAAATACAACCTCAGCCTGATCCGGCTCGGTGAAAAAGATCACCGTAAGCTCGCCGTACCCCAAAAAGCATGACAGCTCGCTCAAAGGTATTTTGTTGGTTTATGAACAAGGTTGGGGGCGATTTTTTAGGCTCCGTCGAGCCATACCAATTGGCTGCCGATTGACTATAAAAATCGATGAACCATGATTTGCGGGTTTCTCCATTGGATTTCATCCGAGTTGAGTCAAGCCGAGGGATCTCAAATCCGCACAACCGCACCCGGATGCCAAACGCACAGCCATCCTGAACGGGCGATCAAATATCCCGCAGCAGGGCGTTGATGCCGACTTTGCTGAG
>DYMR01000070.1 GCA_020721485.1 Halothiobacillus neapolitanus
GCGGCGTGTTGTTTCCGGCGCCGGATTAACAGGCTGTTGAAAAATGCTTTCAACATCCTGTTAAGGCGACGAAATTAAGCCGAGGCGAGCGCTTTGGTGTGGCTGGTAATAGCCGCGCGCAACAGGGCATTGCAGGCCGCAGCGAACAGGCTTTGCAATTCGGAAAACTCATCGAAAATTTCTTCTTCGACTTCCTGCGCATCCCGACGGCTGGCCATCAGCGCGCTGGCGGCTTCGTGCATTTGTTGGTGCAAATCGCGGACGGAGGCAAATTCGGCCGTTTGTGCCGGCGGAATCAGTTTTTGATCCAAAAACTGACCGAATTTGCATTCATGATGACCTTGAATTTGCTTGCTGCGCTCAAACAGCAGCGCGGCCATGATTTGGCTGTACCACGCGAAGTGCCAATAAGTGACTTCTTCGAAGGCATTGATGAAGTGCTCGTAGTCGAAACCCGGCGTGGCGGCGGCGTTGCTGCTCTGACTGTTCATGGACTGCTCAATCAAAATGAATGGAACCACGGCAGTGTAGCCGGAAAAACGCAGCGCGTCAGTGGGGCATTTGCCGTGGTTTTTTGCGGATTCGCGCCGCGCCTTGCGCGAACCGTCTGCCGACGGTTCAGGGGCGCATTATTGTGCGGCGGCGTGGATCTGTTGCAGGTAGCTGCAATCGACGAAGCCGCTTGCGGGGGCGATGCCGCTGCGGGCGGTGGCCGGTTGACCCGGATCGCCCAGATCGCTCAGCACGGCGAGGGCGCCGCTGAAATCGTCGTGGTGGGTGTAGCTGTTATCGGTTACGAGGACGGGGATGCCGGCTTCGCGCGCGGAGCGCACGCCGTTGGCGGAATCCTCAAATGCGAGGCACTGTTCCGGCGCGAGATTCAGTTCGCGCAGCGCCCAGGTGTAGATGTCGCCTGCGGGCTTTTTCTTCGGCACGATGTCACCGGCCGCAATCACTTCAAACCAGTCGATGGATTCCGCGCCGAGCGTGGCTTCGAGCAGGCCGGTGACATTTTCCGGCGTGGTGGTGGTGGCAATCGCCAGACGGACGCCGCGCGTGCGGGCCTCACCCAGCAGCCGCCGCACACCGGGGCGCAGGGGAATGCCGCCTTCGGCCAGCAGCCGCAGGTAGTGGGCGGTTTTGGCCTTGTGTAAACCCGCGATGAAGGCGGCTTCATCGGCCTGCGGCGGGAACGCGGGCTGGTGGGTGTCGATGAAATGCCGAATGCGCTCTTTGCCGCCGGTGATCGCCAGCAGTTCGCCATACAGCGGTACATCCCAAATCCACTTCAGCCCCGCGTCGGCAAACGCGCGGTTGAACGCCACGCGGTGGCCATCGCGTTCGGTTTCGGACAAGGTGCCATCGACATCAAAAATCAGTGCTTGAATCATTTGTAAACTGCGCTTGTAACTTAAGTTTGTTGCTTAGGGATTTCGGCGCTTAGGCTATCCTAGGCGCAGGGTTTGCGCCACGGCTTTGGTGCGGAATGCGGAATAATTTAGGATCTAATCATGCGGAAAGTGGCGGCAGGACAAGGGTGGCGATGGATCGCGGACGGTTGGGCGGTGATGCGCACGCGCCTGGGGCTATCCATCGGCGTGGTGCTGTTGATGTATGTGCTGCTGTTCGTGGCCAGTTGGGTGCCGTTGATTGGTTCGATCGCGACGCCGTTCCTCACGCCGTTTTTGGCGGGCGGGGTGTATGTCGTGTTCGCGCGCATTAAAGAGGTGATGAACCGCCGCGCCATCGAGCCGCTGGCCGGTGAGCAGCCGATCGGCTTTGATTTAATGTTCAGCGTGTTTTCGCGACCAGATGTGCGTAAACCGTTGTTGGGGCTTGGGCTGTTGTCGATCTTGTTTTCGATGGCCATGTTGCTGCTGATGGCCGGGTTTGTGGTCAGCCAATTAGTGGGGGTCGATCACGCCGTGCTGACGAATCCCACCGCGTCGGATCAGGCGCGGTTGGAATTTTTGATGCCGTATTTGTTGTCCTCGAAAGCCATGTTGCTCTGGCTGGGCGTGGTGGTGGTGGCGGTGCTGTATTCCATGGCGATGTTTTTCGCCGTGCCGCTGATTGTGCTGCGCGGCCTGCCTTTGGGCGCGGCGCTGAAGGAAAGCTTTGCAGCGGTGTCTGCCAATTGGGCGCCCTTTCTGATTTATGCGGTGATTTGGGTGCCGTTATTGCTCACCGTGCCGTTGACGGTCGCCCTGAGCCTGATTTGGCTGGCACCGCTCATGCTGGCGAGCGTATTCGCGGCGTTTGAAGACATTTGGCCGGAAGCACCGAATCGCATGACGGGCGCGGCGCCGACGCAGCGGGTTTCCACCGTGATGTGAGCGGGCGGATCCCGTCAGTTCATGCGGTGCCGAAACAGCCAGCCGGCAATCAGCAGGGTGATGACGCCGATGACGGCCAGCGGCCAGAATTGGTTGCGCAGTTCGTTAAACCCCGCGCCTTCCAGAAACACGCCGCGCAGGATGACCATGAAGTACCGCAGCGGGTTGAGGAGGGTGAGCTCCTGCACCAGTGGCGGCATATTGGCGATGGGGGTGGCGAAGCCGGAGAGGATGATGGCGGGCACGAGGAACAGGAACACGCCCAGCACGGCTTGTTGCAGCGTGGCCGACAGCGCGGAGATCATCAGCCCGACGCCGGTAGCGGACAGTAAAAACAGGGCGATGCCCGCATACAGCGTCGTCAGGCTGCCGAGCAGGGGCACCTGAAAGCCGTACACGGCGATCAGCACGATCAGGCTGGCTTCAAACAGGCCGATCAGCAAGCCCGGCAGGGCTTTGCCGAGCAGAATTTCCGCCGGATGCAGCGGGGTAACCAGCAGTTGATCGAAGGTGCCCTGTTCCCGTTCGCGCGCTACGGATAACGCGGTGACGACCATCACCACCACCAGCATCAGCAGCCCGACCACGCCGGGCACGATGAACCAGCGGCTTTCGAGATTCGGGTTGAACCACGCGCGGCTGATGAGCACCGAGGGCGGGTTCGGCAGGTGGTGGCTTTGCGCCCAATCGGTGTTGAATTGATCGACGATGCGGTTGGCGTAGCTGAGCGCAATGGCGGCGGTGTTGGAATTGCGCCCATCGATGATGAGTTGCACCGGCGCGCTGCCGTTCTGGTGCAGTTGTCGTGAAAAATCCGCCGGCAGATGCAGCACCATCAGCGCCTGTGCCTCGTCGATGCGGTGTTGCAGTGCCCGTTCGTTGTGTACCGGCGCGCTCAGGGTGAAGTGGCCGGAACCGCTGAAGCGAGCGATCAAGCTGCTGGCGGCACTGCCCCGGTCTTCGTCGTACACCGCCAAGGGGATGTGGTTCAGGTCGAAACTGGCGGCGAAGCTGAATACCAGCAGTTGAATGACGGGCGGCACGACGATGACAAAGCGCGATTTTTTATCGCGCAGCAGCGCCTGAAATTCTTTGATGGCCAAGGCCCAAATGCGCCGCAGACTGTTCATGCCTACTCCAGCGATTTGCGAATTTTGCGCCGGCTGGCGGCCAAAAACACCACCGCCAGTGCGGCCAGCGCCAACAGGTTTGGCCAGATCACGCCCGGCACATCACCGGCAAGAAACAGCGTGTGCAGCAGGGTGACGAAGTAGCGCGCGGCGACGAGGTGGGTGAGCGCTTGCAGCACCGGCGGCATGCTGCCGATGTCGAAAATGAAGCCCGAGAGCATGAAGGCGGGCAGAAAGGTGACGATGATCGAGATCAGGCTGGCGATGAATTGATTGCGCGCGGTGACGGAAATCAGCAAGCCCATGCCAAGCGCGGCCAGCAGAAATACGGCAGAACTTACGATCAGCAGCCACCAACTGCCGAGAAACGGCACCTCGAACAGCCAACGCGCCATCGCCACCGAAAGCGCCATGCCGCCCATGCCGAGCACGAAATACGGCAGCAGTTTGCCGAGAATCAGCTCGTTGACCCGCATCGGCGTCACCATCATCGCCTCCAGCGTGCCGCGTTCCCATTCGCGCGCCATCACCAGTGCGGTCAGCAGGGCGCCGATCAGGGTCATGATGACGGCAATCAGCCCCGGCACGAGGTAATCGCGGCTGCGCAATTCGGGGTTGAACCAGATGCGCGGTTCCAGCGTGATCGGGCGGTTCAGGCGGTGCCCGCGCGCGGCCAGATGGTCGCTGAGCCACAGCCCCCACACGGCCTGGACATAGGCTTCGATCAGCCGCGCTTGGTTGGCGTCCACCCCGTTGACGATCAGTTGCACCGGCGCGGATTCGGGCGAACCCGGTTGCAGGCGGCGGCTGAAATCGGCGGGCAGATGCACCAACGCATCCACGCGCCGTTCGCGCAGCCAGCGTTCGGCGGTGCGCAGATCGGGCGCGTGCTGCGGCACGAACGATTCGGACTGAGCGAAATGCGCAAACAGGTTGGCGCTGGTTTGATCGGGCGCATCGGCCACCAGCGCAATCGGAATGTGGCGCGCGTTGAGCGACACGCCATAGCCAAACAGCAGCAGCAAAATCACCGGCATTAAAAAGGCGATGGCGAGGCTCGATGGATCGCGCAGGATTTGTTTGCTTTCTTTGATAATCAGACCCTTGAGTCGGATTCCTCCGCCGGTCGCCGCCCGGTTCATGCCGCGTGCTCCGGGGCGGCGGGCTGGCTGATCCAGTGGATAAAGGCATCTTCCATGCTCGGATCGGGCTGTTCGGGACGGCGCGCACCGGCGCGCACTTCGGCGGGGCTGCCTTCGATCAGGATTCTGCCTTGGCTCAGGATAATCATGCGGTCGCAGTATTCGGCTTCATCCATGAAATGCGTGGTGATGAGGATGGTGACGCCGGCGTTGGCCAGCGCGTCGATGCGTTGCCAGAACGCGCGGCGTTCCAGCGGATCGACGCCGGAGGTGGGTTCATCGAGAAACAGAATGTCCGGCTCGTGCAGCAGGGCGGCGGCCATGGCCAGGCGTTGCTTGAAGCCGAGTGGCAGCAGTCCGGCGTTTTGTTGACGCAGCGGCGCGAGGCCAAATTCGTTCAGCGCCCAATCAAGCCGTTCGCGCAGCCGCTGGCGGTTCAGCCCGTAGGCGCGGCCAAAAAACCGCAGGTTTTGTTCCACGCTCAGCACTTCGTACAGGGCGAATTTTTGCGACATGTAGCCGATGCGGGCGCGTGCCTGCGCGGCGGCGGTGCGTAAATCGACCCCGGCGACCGAGAGCTGGCCGGAACTGGCGGGCAGCAGCCCGCAGAGCATGCGAAAGGTGGTGGATTTGCCTGCGCCATTCGCGCCGAGCAGGCCGAAAATTTCCCCGCGCCGCACGGCAAAGCTGACTTGATCGACGGCGACGAAGGCGCCGAAGCGGCGGCTGAGGTTCGACACGGTAATCACTTCGGCCAGCGCCGACGGCTCGGGTCGCGCGGCGACCTGCATTGGTGGATGCCGTTGGGTGGCTTGTTCGAGCAGGCGGTCGATGAAGGCGTCTTCAAAGCGCGGGGCGAGCGGAACCCACGGTGGCGCAGCGTTGGCGGGCGGCGCGGTATTCGGCGCCAGCAGCACGCGCACCCGGTCGCGGTCGATAACGGCATCGCGCACTTCGGGGCGTTGGCGCAGTTGGGTTTGCAGGGCGCGGCGTTGGTTGGCTGCCCCGCGCACACCGAACACCCGCCCGTTCAGGTGCGCGGTGAAATCGGCCGGGTGGCCGCTGCCGAGCACGGCGCCTTCATGCAGCAACACCACTTGCTGGCAGCGCTCGGCCTCGTCGAGATAGGCGGTGCAGAGCAGCACGCCCATGCCGTCGGTGGCGACCAGCCGGTACACGATGTCCCAGAGTTCGCGGCGCGAGACGGGATCGACGCCGACGGTCGGTTCGTCGAGCAGCAGCAGGCGCGGCGGTTGCACCAGGGTGCAGGCGAGCCCGAGTTTTTGCTTCATGCCGCCGGAAAGCCGCCCGGCCAGCCGGGTGGTGAAGTGCCCCAGTTGGGTCATGTCGAGCAGTTGCGCGAAGCGATCGGGGCGTTGCGCCTGGGGCACGGAGTGTAAGTCGGCATACAGCGTGAGATTTTCGGCCACGGTCAGGTCTTCATACAGCCCGAAATGCTGCGGCATGTAGCCGATTTCGGCCTGAATGGCGGCGTCATCGCGGCCAATCTGCCGATCCAGAACGGTGATGCGTCCGGCGTCGGGGCGCAGCAGGCCGCAGCACAGCCGCATAAAGGTGGTTTTTCCGGCGGCATCCGGGCCGATCAAGCCCGTCACGGCACCGGCGGGCACGCAGAGCGACACCGCATTCAGCGCGGCGCGCGCCATGCCGGCAAAGGATTTGCTGACCTGTTCGGCATGCAGCAAGGGGGCGGCGGCCATGGCTTCAGTCATGGTCTCGCTCATGCTCTTGGTCATGGCCTCGCTCATGGGTGCGAAGGCTGCGCGCAGGGATCGGCACCGTGCGCCACGGGCTGGGCATCGCGGGCGATGTGTACCGTCACCGGCATGCCGAGGCGCAATTCATCGTGCGGATCGCAGACATACACCCGCGCCTGATACACCAAGGCGGTGCGCACGCTGGGGCTTTCCACGGTTTTGGGGGTGAATTCGGCGGTGGGCGAGATAAAGCCGACCCATCCGGCGAAGGGTTTGCCCGGAAAGCTGTCGCTGGAAATCGTCGCGGGCACGCCTTCGCGCACCCAGCCGAGGGCGGGCTCGTTCAGATAAATGCGCGCCCAGCGGGGATCGGTCAGCGCCAGGCTGATGACCGGCTGCGCGGGCGAGGCCATGTCGCCGGGTTCCAGCAAGCGATTGCGCACGATGCCGACGGCGGGCGCGGTCAATTGGGCATCGTGGCGGGCAATGTCGGCACTGCGCAGCGCGGCGGTTGCGGCTTCGACAGCGGCTTTGGCGGCGGCGATGTCTTCCGGCCGGTTGCCGATCAGGGCGAGTTGTAATGCGGCTTGATCGGCCTTGAGTTGGGCGGCAGCGGCGGCGCGCTCGGTGCGGGCGGCATCGCGGTCTTGCGGCGAGGCGAGCTTTTGCGCGGCCAGCGTGTCGATGCGCTGCGCGGTGCGTTGTTTCAGCGCGAGCTGGGCTTCATCGGCGGCAACCACCGCGCGCAGGCGGTCAATCTCTTCCGGGCGGCTGCCCTGCACGAGCTTTTCATACACGGCTTGCGCGGCATCGCGCTGCGCTTTGGCGGCGGCAACGGCGGCATCGAACCGGCGGGTATCGAGCGTGGCGATGGCTTGGCCGGCCTGAACCCGGTCGCCCGCTTGCACGGCAAGGGTGCTGATGCGCCCGGCATCGTTAAACGCCAGATCAACCTGCCGCAGATCGATGTTGCCGTAAAAGACCAGCGGGGGGTTCGGCGCTTGGCCTGCGGTCGAGTGGAAGTGCAGCCAAAAATAACCGCCGCCGCCCAGCACGAGGGCGAGTAGCGCAAGACGCAGTGCGGTTTTGGGCATCACAGAACTCCTGATTCCTCACTGTCCCGCAGCATGCCATTTCCCAGATGCTTTGTGTGGGAAATTCGGCGCACGCCTTGGGTGCAGGGTGGGCAATGGTCTATCAGGATTATTTATTGCGGAATCAGAAGAATTGAGAATCCCCCCATTGGGCAGGGGAATATAATCATTCACTGATTGTATGCACTGCTATTTTTATGGTCAGAAAACCATCAATATGCAGGCAGCCGATCGGAGCGGTCCACGAGGGCGTTGCACAATAGAGCGTCCTAACCCGGTTCGGGTTCCCGCCAAAAACGAAAATGACAGCGCATCCGCCTCGGAAGCTGCGCCGCAGGACATAGCCACCGTGTTTGCTCACCCCGTTCGTCACCGGCGGGCGCGGCAGCCGTATTGCAGTTGAAGTTTTAAGGTTGTTGCCGGGATCGGCAGCGTTCGTTTTTTGGTTTTGGGAGGTATGCGATGAACCATTCATCCACCATGCCCGGCGGTTCGTCCTACGATTACGACATCATCAAGATGTTCACCATCGCCTCACTGGTGTGGGCCGTGGTCGGGATGTTGGCCGGTATTTACATTGCCAGCGAGCTGGCTTGGCCTGCATTGAATCTCGGGATTCCCGAAATCACCTTCGGGCGATTACGCCCCGTACACACCAACTCGGTGATTTGGGGCTTTGGTGGGAATGCGCTGATCGCAACCTCGTTTTATATCGTGCAACGCACCTGCCAAACCCGCTTGTGGGGCGGTAAGTTTCTGCTGAACACGCTGTTTTGGGCGTGGCAGTTGGTGGTGGGCGTGGGCGCTTGGGCGCTGCTGGCCGGTCACAGCCAATCCCGTGAGTACGCCGAGTACCCGCTGGTGGTCAACATCGTGATGGAAATCGGCCTGATTCTGTACGCGGTGATTTACGCGATGACCATGCGCCGCCGTTCGCAACCGCATATTTATGTGGCGAACTGGTTTTACATGGCGTTCATTCTCGCGACCGGGATTCTGCACCTGTTCAACAACATTCAAGTGCCGTACAGCGTGTGGCAGTCGTACTCGATTTTCAGCGGCGTGCAGGATGCGATGACGCAGTGGTGGTACGGCCATAACCTCGTCGGCTTCGTGCTGACCGTGGGTTTCCTCGGCATGATGTATTACTTCGTGCCGAAGCAAGCGGGGCGTCCGGTGTATTCCTACCGCCTGTCGATTGTGCATTTCTGGGCGCTGTCGTTCCTGTATATGTGGGTCGGCGGTCACCATTTGGAATGGACGGCGCTGCCGGAGTGGGTGAACTCGCTGTCGGTGACTTTCTCCGTGCTGCTGCTGCTGCCGTCTTGGGGCGGGATGATCAACGGCATCATGACGCTCTCGGGCGCGTGGGATAAATTGCGCACCGATCCGGTGATTCTGTTCCTCGTGACCGCGCTGGCGTTCTACGGCATGGCGACTTTCGAAGGCCCGCTGCTGGCACTGCGTTCCGTGAACGCGCTGTCGCACTACACCGATTGGACCATCGGCCATGTGCATTCGGGCGCGCTCGGCTGGGTGGCGATGATTACCTTCGGTTCGTTTTACCACATGGTGCCGCGCCTGTGGGGGACTAAGCTGTATTCGACCAAACTGGTGTTCGCGCACTTTTGGCTCGCCACCATCGGCATCGTGCTGTACATCGTCTCGATGTGGGTGGCCGGCATCGGCCAAGGCTTGATGCTGCGTGCCTTCGATCAATACGGCAACTTGGCGTATACCTTCGTCGAAACGGTCGCCTTCCTGCACATCCCGTATGTGGTGCGGATGATTGGCGGCGTGTTCTTCTTCAGCGGCTTCGTGCTGATGCTGTACAACATGTACAAAACCATCACGGCGGAACGCTCTGCCGAAGTGGCGCAAGAACAGCGCATTCCGGCGCGGGTTTCTACCCAACACGCCTGATGCGTGCATCGCCCCGCCGAGGCGGGGTGTGCTTCGACAAAACCCGCTTAATGCGGGG
>DYMR01000071.1 GCA_020721485.1 Halothiobacillus neapolitanus
GTGTGCCGTGATGATGGCTTGTGACTGAAGAATAACGCGTTCTCCACATCCCTCCGTTGGTGGGTTTTACCATCCGTATGCTGTACGGATGGTTTTTTTCGTGTGTCAATTCACTCGCCGACTGAGTGATATGGCGCGAAATCAAATAACCATACTATTTGTTTTTGTTGTAAAGCAATGGCTTGCCGATTGGCATGGTTGCTGCCTTTGTCGATGGGTTGTTTATCTGTCACGAGGGTTGAAACATGGTGCGTGGATCGGTTCGTCAATGGCCGTTGGTTTGGGTGTCCGGCGGTGTGGTGTTGGGTGGGGTGTTGCTGGCCGCCGTGCCGATGACGGCTTCGGCCTGTGCCACCTGTGGTTGTACGCTGGTGACGGATGCCGTGATGGGCGAAGGCCATGCGGCGGGGTGGTCGATTGGGCTGCAATACGATCTGATTAATCAGAACCAGTTGCGGCACAACGCGGCGGCGGCGGATGCGACAACGGTGGCGGGGATCGCCGGCCAGGAGGTGGAGCATCAAACACAGAACCAATACACCACGCTGAGTATTGGCTATGCGCCAAATGAGGATTGGCGGTTTCGGGTGTTGTTGCCTTGGATTCGTCGGGATCACTCAACCTACAGCGCCGATCCCGCGTTGCCGTTAACGCCGGATCAGCTCAGCACTGCAAAGTATTTTTTACCCGGTGATGCCAAGGTACTGGCGCAATATCAAGGGTTATTGCTGACGCACCGATTGGGTGTGCAGTTGGGTTTTAAGCTGCCCACCGGACGATTTGGTGGGCCGGATGCCAGCGGAACGGGCGTTGTGGGGCGCAATCCGGTGTCCTTCGGCGCCAGCGGGAATGCGGGCGGGCAGTTGCTGGACACCAGTCTGCAACCCGGCACAGGCAGCACGGATGCGTTGTTGGGCTTGAATTACGCGGCGCCGCTGAATGAATCGTTTGATGTATTCGGCAGTGCGCAATTTCAGTCGGCCTTGTGGCATCGGCTCAATCAGCCGGGGGAAAACTATCGCCCCGGTAATCAATTGACGGTCAGTATCGGCGCGCGCTACGAGGCCAATTTGCGTTGGGTGCCACAAATTCAGTTGAATTTGAGCCATCGAGCGGCGGATCAGGGCGCGCTGGCGGATGCGGAAGATACTCAAGGCACGGTGTTGTATGTCAGCCCCGGCATGAGTGTGGCCTTGACGAAGCATCTGCAAGCCTATGGTTTTGTGCAAGTTCCTGTGGCCAGTCGGTTGAGCGGTTATCAGTTGGCGCCGCGTTGGACGGCGACGCTGGGTGCGGGATATGCGTTTTGATGGCGGTGGCGCTGGGCAATCAGCGCAACGCGCCCCACAGATTGCGCCACTGCGGGAAGGGGCGCGCGCCTTGGCCGAGATCCAGCGTGAAACGGTTGCGCCATGCCGGGGGCAGGTCGGTTAGGAGTTGTTCCACGCGGCGGTGTGCGTGTTGCCAGCCGGTGAAATCGCCTTCTAGGGCGGCGTAGCCGGGTTCCGTCCACACGAGATGCACGCGGGGGGCGGGGGTGGCGTGGGCGGCGTGCAGCAGGGTTTCGGCGGTGAGCGGCGGCATGAGGCGGGCGGTTCCTGGCCATGCGCCGGCCAAGCTGGGTAGATCGGTCAAGAGGCTGCCGGAGGTTTGATCGGCGGCGGGGGCAGTTGGGCGGGCGGCGGGCGATGAACACGGCAGGGCGGCGCGTGCCCAGAGCCAAAGGCTATTGAGTTCTGGCGCTCCGCGCGCGGCACGGGCGGCGTTGATCGGGTGGGCGTAGAGCCACATTTGCAATTCGGTGAGCCAGCGGCGCAGGCTTCGGCGGGCGTCGCCTTCGATGAAGGGGTGGGCGCTGCGGTTTAAGGCATCACCCAGCGGCGGTAGGTCGGCTTCCCCCAGAATACTGTGGGCCGGGATGACGAGGTACCACTGGCCGGTGGCGGTGGCCAACAGGTGCAGCCCGTCGGCGGCCAGCCAGCGGTTCAAGTCGGTGCTGAGCTGGTCGAATTCTTCCGGGGTGAGTTTTAGGAAGCGTTCGCCCAATACGACGGCGGTGTCGATGCCGGTTTGCAGGTGGACGGGGCTGAGCAGCGCGATGCTGCCCCCTTCGGATGCCAGCGGCAGGGTGAGGCGCGCGGTCAGACTCGGATCGCGCTGGCATTCCGCTCGCCATGCGCTGGCGGCAGAAGGCGGGTTGCCGGGCAGTAGGATGCGGTGAGCGAGCTGGGCGGGGTCATTCCATGCCGGAACGGGCGGCTGTTGTTTGAGCCAGCGCGAGAGCAGGGGGGTGTCGGGCGGCAGCGGCCATTCCTGAGCCTCTGCGGCGGGCGGCAGCAGGCCGGGGATGAGGCAGTGGATCAGCGGGGTCATGTGGGGAACGGGGGCTCGATCAGTTCGGCGGGCAGGTGGTTGTTCAGCCCGATGAATTGCAGCCTGCCGGGTTGGTAGTGCAGGCTGAGCAGGGCGGCGAGTTCGGTTTGAAATTGGGTGATGCTGCGCAGCGGTGCGCCGCAGGCGAAGACGGCGGCGGCGCGCATCACCACGGCGTGCGCGACGATGAGCAGGTGCCCGCCTGCTGGCGCGCGGTTGCCGTGGTGTTCGAGCGCGGCGCTGACCCGCGCATAAAAAGCGTCCATCGGTTCGGCGCCCGGCGGGCGTCCTTCGAGGGGGTTTTCTTTGAACGCGCGGTACTGTTCGGGAAAACGCTGCGGGATTTCGTGGTGGGCGAAGCCTTCCCATGCGCCAAAGCCAATTTCGCGCAGATTCGGTTCGATGTGCAGCGGCAGACCGCGTTCGGCGGCGAGGGTTTCGGCAAATGCGCGGCAGCGCGTCATCGGCGAGCTGATGATCTGCGTCCACGAATCCGTTCCGCGTGCGGCGCAGTCGTCGATGCGGGCGCGCAGTTGCGCCCAGCCCAGCGGGCTTAAGGGGTCATCCACCTGATCGCCCCGATAGCGTTTGCCGCCCTCGGGCGCGCCGTGGCGAACCATGTCGATGCGGCAACCGGCCAAAGGCTGCGCCGGATTCATCGCAGCCACCCGCTCAAGGTGAACAGCGCGATGAGCCCAAGGCCGAGAATCACCACGCGCAGCACGATGGCGCTGGCGGCTTTGACCCAGCGGGCTTGGTCGATCAGGCAGGAAGGCGTGTCGCCGCAATCATCGGAACGGGTCAATTCCAGCGCGGCATGTCCGACGCGGCCGATCAGGGCGGTGTTGGCCTCGGCCAGCGGCAGTTCCGGCGCGGCGGGATCAAGCCAGGCATCCAGCCCGCGATTGAAGCCGCCGGCGAGCAGCAGCAGGGCGGCGTACAGGCGGGCGGGCAGCCAGTCGAGCAGCGCCTTGAGGCGAATGCAGAGTCGGTGCGGTGCGGCGTTATCGTCCGATTGCACGCGCCATTCGATGAGCCGATACAGCAAGGCCGCGACGATGCCGCCCACGGCAAACCAAAACAGCACGGCGAACCATTCGGCAAACCCCAGCACGATGATGCGTTCGGCCACGCGCTGGGCATCGGTGCGGATGGGCGCCAGCCCCAGTTCTGCCGAACAGGCATCGGCCGCCGCAGGATCGGCGCGGTGGCAGGCGTCGGCCAGCGCGTTGCTGTGCCGTTCGGCTTGACTGGGTGCCACGAGCATCAGCAGTAGGCCGAGGCCAATCAGGCTGGCCAAAAAACTCCCGAAGCCGTGCTCGGGCAGCGCCCACAACAGCAGCCACAGCAGGGCGGGCAGGCCGAGAACAATCATCACCGGCACGACGGCGCGGGGCAAAAACCGCCCCAGTCGATCGTTCAGCCAATTCAGCCCGCGCCGGCAGCGTTGATCGGCACGCCACTGCGCCAACGGGGTGAAAAAGCGCTCCAAAACGAACGCGAGCAGGGCAATGAGCAGGGTCATGGGCAGGCTCCGAAGGGCGATTAGGCGATGGCTAAACCATCCGGCAGGCGGCTGGCAAGATGCCCCCAATTGAAGGCGGGGCCGGGGTCGGTTTTTCGCCCTGGGGCGATGTGTTCGTGCCCGCGCACGGCGCTGAGTGTGGGGTAGCGGGTTTTCAGAGCCTCCAGCACTTGATGCAGAACCTCGTATTGTACGGCGGTGTAGGCCAGCGTATCGGTGCCTTCAAGCTCAATGCCGATGGAAAAATCGTTGCAGCGGCTGCGGTCGGCGAAACGGGATTCCCCCGCATGCCACGCGCGGCGGGTGAAGGGCACGAATTGCAGCAGCCCGCCATCGCGGCGAATCACCAGATGCGCGCTGACTTTCAAATGGGCGATTTCGGCGTAATACGGATGCGCGCGGGCATCGAGCTTGCCGGTGAATAATGCCTCGATGCCGTTGCCGCCGAATTCACCGGGCGGCAGGGATATGCCGTGAATCACCACCAAGCTGATGTCCCGATCATCCGGGCGGTCATCGCAGAAGGGCGAGGGCACATAGCGCACACCGCTCAACAGTTCGGTTTTCGGATCGACAATCATGCGGCAGCCTCGTTTCGTCCCTGCATTCTACCGAGCATAGCCCGTACAATCCTGCCATCCGGAAAATTCCTCAGGAGTACCGCATGAGCGACGAGACCCGCCGCGCCCAAGGGTTGGCGATTTTAGCGGCCATTCATCCCGAATCGGCGGCGGCTCAGGTGTCGGCCTTGGCGGAGATTGCGCCGGAGCTGAGTGATTGGGTCACGGAATTTGCCTACGGCACCGTGGTGGCGCGGCCAGGGCTGGGCTTGAAAGAGCGGGAGTTGATTACCGTGGTGTCGTTGGCGACCCAAGGCAATGCGCCGGCGCAGTTGCGGGCGCATTTGCGCGGGGCGCGGCGGGCGGGGTGTTCGCAAACGGAATTGGTTGAAGCCCTGATGCAGTTGGCGGTGTATGCCGGTTTTCCTGCGGCGATTAACGCCTTGCTGATTGCGCGCGAGGTGTTTGCGGCTGAGGCGGAGGCCGACGCATGAGCCCCACCCATTCCTCGCTCGATCCGCTTCAGTTTCCCTTTGACGGCTGCCAACTCATTGAAGCCAGCGCGGGCACGGGCAAAACCTTCACCATCGCCGTGCTCTATCTGCGGGCGGTGTTGGGGCACGGCATGCCGGCGCGCATGCCGCGAGAAATTCTTGTCACCACCTTCACCGAGCTGGCCGCCGATGAGCTGAAAACCCGCATTCACGCGCGGTTGATGCAGGCCGCGCGGCTGTTTTCGGGCGACGAGGCGCCGGCAGATTCGTTAATGACGCGGCTGCTGGCTGATTTTCCTGCCGAACAGCATCCGGCCTTAGCGGATCGGTTGCTGGCCGCCGCCGATCAAATGGACGATGCCGCGATTCACACCATCCACGGCTGGTGTCAGCGCATGCTGCAAGAACATGCGTTTTTGAGCGGCCAGCCGTTTTCGCTCACGCTCAGCCCGGATTTGCGTGTGTGGTTTGATTGGGCGGCGCAGGATTATTGGCGCAGCCACATCTATCGGCTGCCCGACGACGCCTTGGCGCCCATCACGGAGATGCTCGGCAATCCCGAGGTCATGTTGCAGGGGCTGTTGCGTCTGGTGGAACACGAGGCGGAGCCGATTCATGCCGGCGAGGCCGCGCCGGAATTCGACGAGACCGTGTCGCACTGGATGGCGAGCCGCGCGGCGGTTCGCGTGGCGGAAGCGGAGGCCAAGGCGCGGTGGCTGAGTGATCGCGCGGCGGTAATCGACGCGTTTACGGCCATCGCCGGGTCGTTGAACGGGCAGGTGCACAAGGCGCCCAGGGCGGAAATTGCTGCCGGAAATTGGCAGGCGATGGATGCGTGGTTGGCGGGTGCGCCGCTGGCGCCGGCTTGGCTCAAGCTGTTCTGCCAACTGAAGGTGAATAAAGGCGCCGTGCCGCCCGATACCGCGTTCCAGCGGGCCGTGCTCGCCTGGCAGGCGCGTTTGGCCGATTGCCGGGCACTGACGCAAAGCACCGTCATCGCGCTGTACCGCCACGCCGCGCAGTGGTTGCGGGCGCGCATCGCCACCCTCAAAGCCTCGGCGCGGGTAGCGGGGTTCAATGATTTGCTGATTGCCTTGGCGCAGGCGCTGCACGGCGCGCAGGGGCGCGTGTTGGCGCAAACCATTGCCGCGCGCTATCCGCTGGCGATGATCGACGAATTTCAGGATACCGATGGCTTGCAGCTCTCGCTGTTCGATCGGGTCTTCGGCATCACCCAGCCGCCCCCGTCGCCCGTCGCGGTTTTGGTGCTGATTGGCGACCCGAAGCAGTTGATTTATCGCTTTCGCAATGCGGATATCGACAGTTACCTCACGGCGCGGCGCGCGGTGCGCGGCATTCACACCCTCAAAGACAATTTCCGCAGCACACCGCTGTTGGTCGATGCGGTGAATGCCGTGTTTCAATTCGCCGCGCCGGTGGATGCCGGGGTGTTCGGGGGCGGTGCGGAAATTCCCTTCGTGCCAGCCTCGGCGAAAGGCACGCCGCCGCGCTGGACGGTGCACACCGCAGACAACGGCTGGACGCAGCCGAACCCGCTGCGGTTGCTGACGCTGCCGTATCCCGATGCCGGGTCGGTGCCCAACAAAGGGCGGTGGCAACACGCGATGGCCGAGGCGGTGGCGGCGCAAATCGCCCAGTTGCTCAACGCGACGCGCACCGGGCAGGTGGGTTGGGCGGAGGATGCCGATCCGGCGCAGGGGCTGCGCCCGAGCCAACCACAAGGGCTACGCCCGATTCAACCACAAGACATTGCGATTTTGGTATCGGATCGCTTCGAGGCGCAGATCATCCGCCGCGCCTTGCAAAAAGTGGGGGTGGCCAGCGTTTATCAATCGGATCGACGCAATTTGTTCCACACGACGCAGGCGAAAGATTTTTGGCATTGGCTCAATGCCTTGGCGGAACCGACGCGGCCCGATTTGCTGAAAATCGCGCTGGCGACGGCCAGTTGCGCGCGCCAGGTGCAGGAGCTGGATGCGCTGCGTGACGAGGCGAAATTTTCCGAATTGGTCGAGCGCATGGTCGGCTATCGCGCCCTGTGGCAACGCTTTGGGATTTTGGCGGCGGTGTATCAATGGCTGCACGATTTCGAGATTCCCGCGCGGTTGCTGGCGGATCAGACGGGCGAGGATGGCGGCGCCCGACGGCTCACCAACCTGCTGCATCTGGCGGATTGGGCGCAGGCGGAGCAGCAAATTCGACCGGGAATCGAGGCGCTGCGGCATCGGTTTGCGCAGGCGCTGACCGACGGCGAAGCGGAGGGGGAGCTGCGGCTCGATCAGGATGAACACTTGGTTCAGATCATGAGCATCCACGCCAGCAAGGGGCTGCAATTCCCGTGGGTGTATCTGCCGTTTTTGTCGATGATGGGCGCGAAAGAATCCTCGAAAAGAGGATCGGCCAAGGTGGAGGCGCTGCGGCTGCCGCAACGCGGCTGGGTGTTCGATTTGGGTGAATCGCTGCGCGCCGACGATCGCACCGCGCAAATCGACGAGGCGGTGCGTAAAGCCTATGTGGCGCTGACGCGGGCGGAATCGGTGTGCGTGCTGGGCGCGGGGCTGCTGCGCATCGGGAAGGCAAAAATCCTGCAACCCTCGCGCACCGCGCTGGGGCGGTTGTGGGCGCTGAATGACGGCGATCCGGCGGAAGATCCCGCTGTGCTGGGGCGTTATCACGAGGTGCTGGCGGGGTTGGCGAATCAGCCCGGCATTGATTTGGAATGGCTCACGCCGTCGGATGCGCTGCGGTTTCAGCCCGAACCGCCCGTGGCCTTGGCACCCGCCCGGACGGCGGTGGCGCGGGCGCGCACGCCCTGGCGGATGTCCAGCTATTCGCAGATTGTTGCCGATGCCGGAGCCGCCGCGCCGGAAAGTGGCCGCGAAGCGGAGTGGCAGGAGGCCGAGATGGCGTCGGTTTCCGCGTCCATGCCTGAAGTCGCTCCTGCGCCCATGCCTGAGTCCATGCCTGTTCCGGTGGATGCGGCCTTTGCCGAGGCGCTCGCCGAGTTGCCGCGCGGCAATGTGTTCGGCACGGTCATGCATGATGTGCTCGAAGCCGCTGGCCGCACAGGATTCGGTGCGACGGCGACCGCGCTGAGCGACCCCACGACCGGCGCGGCGCTGCTGGCACCGCAACTGCCGGCGGATGGTTCGGCGGGCAGCGTGGCGGTGTGGCAGCGCTGGATGCACACCCTGTTGACGACGCCGCTGGCTCTGCCCGCATCGTCCATCGCACCGCCTCAGTCCTTGGCGCAACTGACGCGGGCGCGGGTGGAGCTGGAATTTTGGTTGCCGGTCGCCACGCTGGACATCGCTTGGTTGGATGCGGCGGTGCGCGCGGCGGTGTTTCCCGGCGCGCCGCGTCCCGCGCTCAGCCGTGAGCACCTGCACGGCGTGCTCAAAGGCTTTATGGATGTGGTGTTTGAAGCCGATGGGCGCTATTTCGTGCTGGATTACAAATCCAATGCGCTGGCCGAGTACGGTGCGCCCGCCTTGACCGAGGCGCTGCTCGGCCACCGCTACGATGTGCAACTGGTGATTTATCTGGCCGCCCTGCACCGCCATTTGGTGGATCGGCTGCCGGGCTACGACCCGGCGCAGCATTTGGGCGGGGCGCTGTATTGGTTCACCCGAGGCATGGCGCATCCGGGAACGGGGCAATGCCTTGTTGCCCCGCCGCTGGCTTTGCTGGCCGAATTGGACGCTTGTTGGGATGGACTGCCTGCCGAGGAAGCCTCATGACGAAAACTCGCCCCGCCGCCGCCCAAATGACGCTGTTTGACTCAAACGATGCCCCGTTAGCTGGTCAACCAGCCGCCCCGTTCAGCGAAGCGGATTTGCGCAGCCTGCTGGCGCAATGGACGGCGGCGGGTTGGTTGCGCCCGCTGGAGGCGCCCTTGGCCGAATGGCTTGCGCGGCAAATGCCGGACTCGCCGCCGCTGGCGCGCTGGCTGGCGGTGTTGGCGAGCCATCAAGCCGGCGCGGGGCATGTCTGCCTGAATCTCGCGCAACTGTTCCAGCAGCCCGACGCGCTGCTCAACCTGCCACCCGTTCGGCGGGGCACGCCCGAATCACTCACGCCGCGCCCTGCGTCCGAAGTCTGGGCGGAACTGGCGCGGCAGGATTGGCGCGCGGCACTCCTGGCGGAGCCCCGATTGGTCGCGCCGTCCGACACCGACCCCGGCTACGCGCTGTTCGTGTGGGATGGCGATTGCCTGTACCTGCGCCGTTTTTGGCGGTTGGAAACCCAATTGGCCGCCCGCCTGCGCGATCGCTTGGGTTGGCAGGCCGATCCGGCGACCGCGCCCACCGTGCGGCATTGGCTGACGCGTTTGTTCG
>DYMR01000072.1 GCA_020721485.1 Halothiobacillus neapolitanus
GAAGATCGGCTGCTGGCCGTAGAATCCGTCCCCAAAGTCGCTCGGGCGCTCAGCCGCACGCTCGACACTTGCGCCAGCGCCCTACCCGCCCGCCGCTGCCAAACCCGCAGCGGCGATGGCCTCGCCGCACTCAAATCCGATTTACCCCCGCCCGAACGGCGCGGCCTGATCCACATCGACCCGCCCTACGAAGGCGCCCACGAACGCGAAGCCATCCTCACCGCGCTGGGCGATGGCCTGCAACGCTTCGCCACCGGCGTGTTCGCGCTGTGGTACCCGATCAAACAACGGCAACCCCTGGATCGTTGGCTCAAGCGGCTCGCCAAGCTGACCGATCGGCCGGTATTGGTGTTGGAAAACAGCATCCTGCCCGATGAATTGGGCAACCAACTCACCGGCTCCGGCCTGCTCATCATCAACCCGCCGTGGCAGTTCGATACCGAAATGGCCGCCGCGCTGCCCTATCTCAACCACGCGCTGCGCCTCGATGCCGCCGCGCCGTGGCGCATGAGCTGGCTGAATCCGCCGCAATAGTCCGACCGCCACTCAGCCCCGAAAAGAACGCCCAAAAGAACGCCGGGAAGAATCCCGGCAAGAAAAATTCACAGACACAAAAAACCCCGGAAAACCGGGGTTTTTGCATCACCGGGGCAAACCCGCGTTACGCCGCATTCACCAAGGTGGCGAGCAGGTCTTGAATGTCCGTCGCCTTCGGTTTGACCAGCCAGAACTTCGGCAAGTACAAATCAAATTCCGCCAGAATCGCCTGCGCCCGCGCGCTGCCGGTTTTGGCGAAGTGCCGCTCCAGAATGCCCAGCAAATGCTGCCGATGCGCTTCCAACTCCGCCGCTTGCAGCCGGTGGATGTCGATCAGCTCATGGTTGTACCGATCGACAAAATCGTTCTGCTCGTCGAGCACATAGGCGAAACCGCCGGTCATGCCCGCGCCGAAATTCACGCCGGTGCGCCCCAGAATCGTCACCGTGCCGCCGGTCATGTACTCGCAGCCGTGGTCGCCGCAGCCTTCGATCACCGCGAACGCGCCGGAATTGCGCACGCCAAACCGTTCGCCCGCCTGCCCGGCGGCGAACAGCAGCCCGCCCGTCGCGCCGTACAAGCAGGTGTTGCCGATGATCGGCGTTTCGTGGCTGGCAAACACGCTGCCTTTCGGCGGATAAATCACCAGTTCGCCGCCCGCCATGCCTTTGCCGACATAGTCGTTCGCGTCGCCTTCCAGCGTCATCTGCAAGCCGCCCGCGTTCCACACGCCGAAACTCTGGCCGGCGATGCCGGTGAAATTCAGCGTGATCGGCGCATCGACCATGCCCAAATTGCCGTAGCGTTTGGCGATTTCGCCGGAGACGCGCGCGCCAATCGAGCGGTTGATGTTGGTGAGGTCGAACGCGAAGCTACCGCCGGATTTCGCTTCAATCGCCGGCAGAATGGTCGCCACAATCGTTTCGGCCAACTCGCCCCTGTCGTGCGGCGCGTTGTGCGGCGACACGCAGCAGCTCGGCGCATCGGAAATCAGGCCGCCGTCCGACACCAGCGCCGACAAATCGAGTTGCGCTTGTTTGCTGGTTTGCGGCACGCGGTTGACCAACAAATCGGTGCGGCCAATCAGTTCATCAATCGAACGCACGCCGAGTTGCGCCAGCAGCACGCGGGTTTCCATGGCGATGAACCGGAAGTAGTTCATGGCTTTTTCGACATTGCCCTTGAAGTGATCCAAGCGCAACACTTTGTTTTGCGTGGCAATTCCGGTGGCGCAGTTGTTCAAATGGCAAATACGCAGGTATTTACAGCCGAGCGCAATCATCGGGCCGGTGCCGAATCCAAAGCTTTCCGCCCCCAAAATGGCCGCCTTGATGACATCGAGGCCAGTTTTCAGGCCGCCATCGGTTTGCAGGCGCACTTTGTCGCGCAGGTCGTTGGCACGCAGGGTTTGGTGGGCTTCCGCCAAGCCAAGCTCCCACGGCGAACCGGCGTATTTGACCGAGGTCAGCGGGCTGGCGCCGGTGCCGCCGTCGTAGCCGGAAATAGTAATCAAATCGGCATAGGCCTTGGCCACGCCCGCCGCGATGGTGCCGACGCCCGGCTCGGACACGAGCTTGACCGACACCAGTGCCTGCGGATTGACTTGTTTCAGGTCGAAAATGAGCTGCGCCAAATCCTCGATGGAATAAATATCGTGGTGCGGCGGCGGCGAAATCAGTGCCACGCCAGGGCGGGCATAGCGCAGGCGGCCAATGGTGGCATCAACCTTATGTCCCGGAAGCTGCCCGCCCTCGCCGGGTTTCGCGCCCTGCGCGACCTTGATTTGCAGCACTTCGGCATTGACGAGGTAATGCGGCGTGACGCCAAACCGCCCCGACGCGATCTGCTTGATCTTGCTCATTTTGACGGTGCCGTACCGCGCCGGGTCTTCCCCGCCCTCGCCCGAATTCGAGCGCGCGCCCAGCCGATTCATGGCCTCGGCCAAGGTTTCGTGTGCCTCCGGCGACAGTGCCCCCAGGCTCATGCCCGCTGAATCGAACCGGCGAATAATGGATTCCAGCGATTCGACTTCATCCAGCGGCAGCGCCGGGGTGCCGTTTTTGAGTTCGAGCATATCGCGCAGCATCGCCACGGGCCGATGGTTCACATGGGCGGAATACTCTTGCCACAGCGAGAAATCGCCGGTGTTCACCGCCTGTTGCAGGGTGCGCACCACATCCGGGTTGTAGGCGTGGTATTCGCCGCCGTCGATGTATTTCAGGAAACCGCCTTGGCGCGGCAGTTTGCGGGCGATAAACGCTTCTTGATGCAGCACTTTTTGATCGGCTTCCAGCTCCACAAAGCGCGCGCCTTGCAGCCGGCTGGTGGTGTCTTTGAAGCACAGATTCACGACCTCATCCGCCAAGCCGATGATTTCGAACAACTGCGCGCCCCGGTAGCTGGCGACGGTGGAAATCCCCATTTTCGAGAGGATTTTCTTCAGCCCTTTGCCAATGCCTTTGATGTAGTTGCTGGCAAATTTCTCCGACGCGCCTTGCAGCGTGCCCGCGACTTGCATGGCGTGCAGGGTTTCCAGCGCAAGGTAGGGATAAATCGCGGTGGCGCCGAAGCCGAGCAACACTGCGAAATGATGCGGATCGCGCGCGGTGGCGGTTTCGATGATGAGGTTGGCGTCGCAGCGCAGCCCTTCGCGGATCAAGCGGTGATGCACCGCGCCGGTGGCGAGCAGGGCATGAACCGGCAGTTTTTCCGCGCTGAGCCCCCGGTCGCTGAGCACCAACACCACGGCGCCCGCGCGCACGGCGGCCACGGCCTCGTCGCACACCCGCTCGATGGCGCCGTGCAGCCCTTCATGCGGGGCGTAGTGCAAGCCCACGCGCGCCGAGGCAAACGCGGCATCGGTCTGCCCCATCAGCGCGGTGAATTTGGCCTCGCTCAGCACCGGGGTTTCCAGTTGCAAGCGGTGCGCGTGTTCCGGTGTTTCGGCAAAAATGTTGCGCTCGCGCCCGATCAAGGTTTCCAGCGACATCACAATCGCTTCACGCAGCGGGTCGATCGGCGGGTTCGTGACCTGCGCGAATTGCTGCCGGAAAAAGTCGTACAGCGAGCGCTGGGTTTGCGACAGCACGGCCATCGGCGTGTCATCGCCCATGGAGCCGACGGCTTCTTGCCCGTCTTCGGCCAGCACGCGCAGAATTTGATCGCGCTCCTCAAAGGTGACGAGGAATTCTTTTTCGTACACCGCCAGCAGATCGGCATCGAACGGCGCCCGCGTGAGCGCGCCCTCATCCAACCGGCTTTCCAGCCGCTTCGCATGGGCTTTGAGCCAGGCACGATACGGCTGGCGGGTTTTCAGGCGGGTGTCGATCGCATCGGGCGAGAGCAGCACGCCTTCGGCGGTATCGACCGCGATGATCTGCCCCGGCCGCACGCGCCCTTTTTGCACCACTTGATCGGGCGTGTAATCCCACACCCCAATTTCCGAAGCCAGCGTGATGTGCCGGTCATCGGTAATCACCCAGCGTGCGGGGCGCAGGCCGTTGCGGTCCATGGCGCAGGCCACGGTGCGGCCATCGGTCATCACAATGCCCGCCGGACCATCCCAAGGTTCCAAATGCATGGAGTTGTATTCGTAGAACGCGCGCAAATCGGCGTCCATGTGCTCCACATTTTGCCAAGCCGGCGGCACGATCATGCGCATGGCGCGCAGCATATCCACGCCGCCAGCCAGCAGGGCTTCGAGCATGTTGTCCATCGACGAAGAATCCGAGCCGGTGGTGTTCACCAGCGGGGTCACGAGCCCCATGTCGGGAATCAGCGGCGTGGCGAACTTGGCCGAACGCGCCAGCGCCCAATTGCGGTTGCCGCGAATGGTGTTGATTTCGCCGTTGTGCGCCAAGTAGCGGAACGGCTGCGCGAGCCGCCATTCCGGGAAGGTGTTGGTGGAAAACCGTTGGTGAAAGACGCACTGCGACGAAGCCAGCGCCTCATCTTGCAGATCGAGATAAAAGCCCGGCAAATCCTCGGGCATCATCAAGCCCTTGTACGAAATCACCTGACTGGCGAGCGACGGCACATAGAACACCGCGTCGTCGGCCAGCGCTTTTTCGGCCACGCGGCGGGCAATATACAACCGGGTATCGAAGCCGCGCGCATCCATATCGGCGGGCGCGTTGACGAACACATGCCACACGCCGGGGCGTTTCGCTGCCGAAATACTGCCGAGCACCGAGGGATCGACCGGCACCGCACGCCAGCCCGCCACCGTCAACCCCTGCGCGGCAATCGCTTGGGCGAGCGCGGCTTTCGCCCGAGCCGCACGGTCATCCGCCAAATCGGTGAACACCACGCCCACGGCATATTGCGCCGCTAAATCGAAGTGCAATTCCCGCGCGGCCTGGCGAAAAAACGCATCCGGCTTTTTCAGCAGAATGCCGCAACCATCGCCCGATTTGCCATCGGCAGAAATCCCGCCCCGATGCGTCATCCGCGCCAAGGCTTCAATCGCCGTGGACACCAGCCGATGGCTCGGCTGATCGTCCATATGGGCAATCAGACCAAAACCGCAGTTGTCTTTTTCAAAACTGGGGTGGTACAAGCCGGCGGTCGGGGCGCGATTCATCAGAAGAAATCCTCTCGTTCAATTCGATGGCGGCATCTTGCATGGCGCAGGAAGAAGGGCGCGAACCGTCCGTTCGGACGCAAGCTTCGCCCCCCGAATATAACACCGGCAGCGCCATACGCAGACAAAATGGGGCTGAATTCTACCGACTGACGCCGGTTCTGCCAAACTTTGCCCGTTATTTTGAGATTGAATCGAAAGAACCGCCGCGCACAATGTCCAAAGCGCGCCAGCGGCGGGCGCGCAGGCTGAGCCAAGCGACCACTGCCGCATGCAAAATCACCCAGCCGAGCAGGGCATTGAAAAACCCTGCGTGCCACTGTTCGGCGGCGTCATCCCCCGCCAAGGTTTCCCAGGTCAGCATCCAGCCCGTGACGCCGGTGCCCAGCACCAACAGCAACAGCATCAGCACAGAAACGACACTGCGGCGCTGCCACAGCAACCGGCCTGCGGGATCCGTCGCAACTCCGCGCCACAGCGCCCACGCCATGCCGCGCCACTGCGCCTGCGGGTGCCGCCCAAACCCAAGCAAAATCCGCGCCCCGACCAAGGCAACCATGCCCCAGCCGAGCCATTCATGCAGGTCATCGGCCGCTGTGTGCGCCGTCCACCAACCGCCGATCAATCCGAAAAAAAATCCGGCATGAATCAGCCGCTGACTGAGCGACCAGCGCCGCACCGCCGAACGATCACCAACTGCCACGCTTGACGACCGCCCCCGTGACCGGGTGGTAGTACATTTCGACCTTATGCCCCGCCGCATCCCAGCCGTAGATTTCGTAGCAATTGCCCTCGGTGACTTTGAACAGCTTGAGCTTGGGCACTTCGGCGGTGGCGCGTTCGAGCATCTGCGCGGCAGGCAACCAGGTCGCGCGGTTGTCGTCTTTTGTGCACGCGGGGCCGGCAACGGCGGTATTGAGCAGTAACAAGCCCAGCGGGGCAGCGAGCAGCCAAGATTTCATCAAGAACCTCCAGTACACAAAGAGATAGACGCCCCGAATGCATCGCGGGCGACAGTGATACTGAAGCAAGTGCGAATGGTTCTCAAACACATTCGCATAAATTGGCTTTTAGTGAGCCGGTCGATGAATACTGCGCTTTCGCTGCGCGCAGAATGGCGCGGGGTGGCCACCCTTGGCCTGTCATCCGGCGTGGGGGACAGCGGAATCGCAAATTCGATAAATCCCTGCGGCGGCGATGGCCGCCGCAACGAACGCCAAGGCATTTGTCGCGGCTGGCATTTTGCCCGGCGTTATTTGATGATGTCTTGAATGGCTTTGAAGCTGCGCGGGTAGGGTTTGATGGCGCGCAGGGCGGTCGGTAGCTGGCCGATGCCGTCGCGGGCGGCAGCCAAAGTGGCGAAGTCGCCCACGGTGACGGTGTAAAGGGTTTTGCCGTCGCGCACTTGGGTGAAGAGGTGCCAATCCCGCAGGGCGGTGCCGCGTTCATGCGTGCGAATGAATGCCAAGGCAGCTTTTTCGTCATTGAAGGCGCCCAGTTGCAGCACGGCGCGCTCTGTTTTTTGTTGGCGATACCAGGCGTTGTCCACGCCCGCGACGCGCACCGGCGCAGCGGATTTTGCGTGTTCTGCTTTTTCTGGTGCGCGTTTTGCTGTCTCGTGTTTTTCTGGCTCACGCTTCTCGACGGCTTTCTGTTCATGAACTTTCGTCTCATGAGTTTTCGTCTCATGAACTGTGCGTTCAGGCACTTTGTTTTCTGACGCTTTATTTTCCAGAGCGCGCGGCTCAGTCACCGGCTTGGGCGCCAGTTCCTGGGCAACGGGTCGAGGCGCCGGAGCAGGCGGCTCAACCGGCGGAATGGGCGCAGCGACCGGGGGTGGGCTGGGCAGCGAGGCGGGCTGCGCCGGGGCAGCCGGTGTTGCATTGCTCGCGGGCTTCGGCGGAATCAAAGGCGCCGGACTGCTCGCCGCGCCCGCCGGGGCATCGGCCACCGAGCCATCGACTTGCGGCGTGCCATTGGCGCCATCGTTCGGCAAGGGGTTGTCTGTTTGTGCGGGCGCGGTGGGCGGCGGCGCCACCGGCGCAGCGGGCGCATTCAAGGCCAGCGTTTGCGTGGTCGGCGTCGCGGGGGCGCTATCGTGGCTGCGGGTGAGCAGGGCGAAACCGCCAAAAGTGACCACGGCAACGCTCAACGCCGCCGCCACCAGCAAGGCGGTACCGTGCGACTTTTTCGGTGCCGGCGGTGCCGCCGCGAACCGATCTTCAGCATGCAGTTCGGACGCTACGGGCGCCGTCGGTGGGGGCATCGGTGCGGCGCCCGTCGGCGCCGTGGCATCGGCCTCACCCAGCAGCTCGCAGCGGTGAATTTCGGCGGTGAGATCCGCCAATTGCGGATCACTGCGCAGCTTTTCCGTCAGCCCCGGCGCGCCGGTCAACAGGAACAGCCAGTGATTCGGTGCCATTTTATTGGCGGCCTGGATATGCGCCATCAGCCCCGACCACTGGGTGGTTTGGTGCCACGCGTCGGCATTTTCGATGATGGTGAGCAGCCGACCTTGGTTGCCGAGCGCGGTTTGAATGGCGGACGCCAGTTGGCGCGGCGCCTCAATGCCCGGCGACAGTTGCAGCAACGAGCTGATTTCTCGAATAATTTCCGCCTGTTCCGTGTTCGGGCTGGCGCGCAGGGCGAGCACGCCGACGCTTTCCGGCAATTGATCGTCAATCAGTTTGACGAACGCCCGACGCTCGGCGTCCGAGGCGCTCTCGACCACGATGACACGGTCGGCATATTTGATGAGTTGGGTAATCAGGTTGGCTTGTTCAAGGGCGTGTTGCTGCGCGGTGCTGTTCATCAAAGATTCCGTGCGAAATCAGGCGGTTGCCTGGGTAGAACGAAGGGTGGCCAGAAGATCCGCTTCTGTGGCTTTATCGGTCACGACGGCCGTACCCAACCCGTGCAGCAGCACGAGCCGAAGCTTGCCGTTTTGTACTTTTTTATCGCTATCCATCAACTGGCGCAGGGTGTCGAGCGGCAGCGCCGACGGGCTGCGTGTCGGCAAACCCGCCGCCGTCACGATGCGCTGCACGCGCGCCAAATCCGCCGCATTGAGCCAGCCCATGCGGTGGGATAAATCCGCCGCCATGCACATGCCCGCGCCCACCGCCTCGCCGTGCAACCAACTGCCGTAGCCCATGCCCGCTTCGATCGCGTGACCGAAGGTGTGCCCCAAGTTCAGCAGCGCGCGTAACCCGCCCTCGCGCTCGTCTTGGTTGACGATATCGGCCTTAATCGCGCAGGAACGGGTAATGGCGTGGTGCAGCGCGGCCGGATCGCGCGCGCGCAGTTTCGGCAGATTCGCTTCGATCCAGTCGAGAAAATCCACATCCCACAGCAGGCCGTATTTGATGATTTCCGCCAAGCCGGCAGACAGTTCACGATCCGGCAGGGTATTCAGCGTGTCGATGTCGGCCACCACGCAACGCGGCTGATAAAACGCGCCGATCATGTTCTTCGCACGCGGGTGATTGACGCCGGTTTTCCCGCCGACAGAACTATCCACTTGCGACAGCAGGGTGGTGGGAATTTGGATGAACGGCACGCCGCGTTGATAGCAGGCGGCGGCAAAGCCGGTGATGTCGCCGATCACGCCGCCGCCCAAGGCAATCAGCGTCACTTGCCGATCCGCCCGCGTTTCGATCAAGGCATCGAAAATGGTGTTGAGCGTGTCAAGGGATTTGTAGGCTTCGCCATCCGGCAGCACCACCAAATCCGTCAGCTTGAATTCGCCTAAGCGCGCTTGCAACGCCTCGCCGTACAGCGGCGACACGGTGGTGTTGGTCACAATCACCAGATGCTCGGCGGCCACATGCCGCAAAATGAGTTCCGGCTGATCGAGCAGCCCCGCGCCGATGTAAATCGGGTAGCTGCGGTCGCCCAAATCGACGATTAAGGCAGGGGCGGTGGGGAGGGTTTCAGTCATGGCGGCAGGGTGCGTGATGGGCTGGCGGAATAAGACCCGAAGGCAGGTGCGGAAACTATATCAGCAAAGCGCCGCGCGCCGTGCATATCCCCCGTCACGCGCGCCCACTGTTAAGTAACGAACGAGCGTTCAGCCGGCACTTTCATTCTGCACCCCCACCCCAGCCCTCCCCCCTCAAGGGGGAGGGTGAATCGCATGC
>DYMR01000073.1:0-7012 GCA_020721485.1 Halothiobacillus neapolitanus
CCCCACGGTGTAGTGACCCATTGATTTTTCAGCGACAAGGAGCCGCCCGATGATTAATAACACCCGCCAGCGTAAGTGCTTGTTCGTGCTGGATACGAATGTGCTGATGCACGATCCCACGGCGATTTTTCGCTTCATGGAGCACGATTTGTATCTGCCGATGGTGGTGATCGAGGAGCTGGATAACGGCAAAAAGGGCACCAGCGAAACCGCGCGCAATGTGCGGCAGGTCAGCCGGTTTTTGGATGATCTGCTGCAAGATGCGGATTTGGCGAACATCAACCAAGGCTTATTGATTCACAGCCCGTTGCAGCCGAGGCCGGGCGAGCGCGCCAGTGAGTCGGGGCGTTTGTTTCTGCAAACAGCGGTTGAAACCTTTGAATTGCCGTCGGGGATGCCGGGCGGCCGGCCGGATAACCAAATCATCGGCATCACCCTGGCGCTGCGCCAGCGCATCACCGATCGCGAGGTGATTCTCGTCTCCAAGGACATAAACCTGCGCATCAAAGCCACCGCCTTGGGGCTGAAGGCGGAGGATTATCAGAACGATCAGGTGCTGGATGATGTGTCGTTGCTGCATTCGGGCATCGTCACGCTCGATGACCAGTTCTGGGAAGAGCACGGCAAATCGCTGGAATCGTGGCAGGAGGAAGGGCGCTCGTTCTATCGCATTCGCGGGCCGCAAACCGCAGAGTGGTATCCCAATCTGTGCCTGCAAATTGCCGGATCGACGCCCTTTACCGGCATTGTGCGCAAGCTGGATGCCGATGGTTCGGCTGTGGTTGAAAGTGCGGTGAATTATCAGCACGAGCGGCAATCGGTCTGGGGCATTACCGCGCGCAACCGTGAGCAAAGTTTCGCGTTGAATCATTTAATGAATCCCGAAGTGGATTTTGTCACCCTGTTGGGGCAGGCCGGCACCGGCAAGACCTTGATTACGCTGGCCGCTGCGTTGGCGCTCACGCTCGAAAAAAATCGCTACAGCGAAATTATCATGACGCGCGTGACGATTCCGGTCGGTGAGGACATCGGTTTCTTGCCGGGCACCGAAGAGGAAAAAATGACGCCGTGGATGGGTGCGTTGATGGATAACCTCGAAGTGTTGGCGAAAACCGACATGGCGGGTGGCGGCGGTTGGGAGCGTGCCGCCACCAATGATTTGCTGAGGTCGCGCATCAAGATTCGCTCGCTGAACTTCATGCGCGGGCGCACCTTCCAGAACAAATTCGTCATCATCGACGAGGCGCAAAACCTGACCGCCAAGCAAATGCGCACCCTCATCACGCGGGCAGGTCCCGGCACCAAAATGGTTTGCTTGGGGAATGTGGCGCAGATTGATACGCCGTATCTCACGGAAACCACTTCGGGGCTGACTTTCGTGGTGGATCGCTTTAAGGGATGGCCGCATGGCGCGCACATTACCTTGGCGCGCGGGGAGCGGTCGCGCTTGGCCGAGCACGCGGCAGAAGTGTTGTAACCGACTGCGTGTGCAGCAAAAACCCGCCGTTCGGCGGGTTTTTTGTGGTGTGGCGTGTGCCAAGTTAGGAGCTAACCGGGTGTGGCGTGCACCGCGCGGGTTCCGATTATTTCGGGCACTCGCCCATGCCGGTGATGAAGTAGCCGGAATCGACATACAGATTTTCGCCGGTAATCCCCGAGGCCAAATCCGAGCACAAGAAGGCGGCGGTGTTGCCGACTTGGTCGATGGTGACATTGCGTTTTAACGGCGCATTGGTGGCGACATAATCCAAAAAGCCTTTGAAATCACCGATGCCGGAGGCCGCGAGGGTTTTGATCGGGCCGGCAGAAATCGAGTTGACGCGAATCCCGCGCCCGCCCAGCGACACGGCGAGATAGCGCACATTCGCTTCCAGCGCGGCCTTGGCGACGCCCATCACATTGTAGTTTGGCATGGCGCGTTCGGCGCCGAGGTACGACAGGGTCACGATGGCGCCGTTGTCGCGCATCGTGCTGCGACCGGCCTTGGCCAGCGCGGCGAGCGAGTAGGCGGACACATCGTGCGCCACGCGGAAGGCTTCGCGCGACATGCCGTCGAGGTAGTCGCCGTCCAGTGCTTCGCGCGGTGCGAAGGCGATGGAATGAACGAGGATGTCGAAGCCTTCCGGCCAATGTTCGGCCAGCGCCGGGAACAGTGCGTCGATTTGCTCATCCGAGGTCGCATCCAGCGGCAGGTAGATCGACGAACCCAACTCGGCGGTGGCTTTTTCGACCTTCTCTTTGAACCGATCATTGAGGTAGGTGAAGGCCAACTCCGCGCCTTCGCGGTGCATGGCCTCGGCAATGCCGGAGGCGATGGAGCGGTTGTTGGCGATGCCGACGATCAGCGCGCGCTTGCCTTGCAAAAATCCCATACGAAACCCCTTAACTTTTTATCAATGATGCGTTCAAAATGCGTTCAATCCCGCATAGTGTACCGGTTGAAATGCAAAATATAGAGCCTCTGATGCGCCTTGATGCGCCTGCGCGCCGCCGATTTCTCGCCTCGGCGCTGCTCGGGATGGGCGGATTTTGGCTGAGTGGCGCGGCGCGAGCCGCAGGATTGGCTGAAGCCTTGGGGTATTCGCCCAAATATCCGGCGAATTTTACCGCCTTCCAGTATGTGAACCCGGACGCCCCCAAGGGCGGGCAGATGGCGTTGTCGGTGTTCGGTAGTTTCGATTCGCTGAATCCGTTCGTACTTAAGGGCTTGCCGGCGGCTGGGTTGAATGAGTTGTGCTTTGAAAGCCTGACCGTGCGCGCTTGGGACGAGCCATTTTCGGTGTATGGCTTGTTGGCCGATCGGGCGGAACTGGCGCCGGACGGGCTATCGATCACCTTCGGCATCAACCCGTCGGCGCGATTTGCCGATGGCAACCCCGTGACGGCCGACGATGTGTTGTTCAGCTTCGAGCAGTTGATGAGCAAGGCGGCGCATCCGCGCTATCGGCTGTATTGGGTGGATGTGGTCGGCGCGGAACGGGTGGGCGCGGATTCGGTGCGCTTTCGTTTTCGGCAGGTCAACCCGGAATTGCATTTGATTATCGGTGAATTGCCGGTGTTTTCGCGCCAGAGTTTGTCGGGCACCTCGCTGGATAAAATGAGCCGAACGGCATTTATTACCAGCGGTCCGTATCGAATAGGCACAGCGGAATACGGCAATACCCTGCACTATATTCGCAATCCTTCGTATTGGGCGAAGAATTTGGATGTTCGTCGCGGGCAGTTTAATTTTGATCGGTTGATTTTCAAGTATTTCAAGGATGAAACGGTTTCGCTGGAAGCCTTCAAGGCCGGTGAATTTGATATTTTCTACGAAACCAATTCTAAACGCTGGGCGCGGGATTATACCGGCGCGGCCTTTGCGGATGGACGGATTATTCGCCGCGAAATTCCGCATCACAATAATGCGGGAATGCAGGGGTTCGGCATGAATACCCGGCGCCCGCTATTTGCCGATGAGCGGGTGCGCCGTGCTTTGGATTTGGCGCTGGATTTTGGTTGGTCGAACAGCCATTTGTTTTATGGCCAATATACCCGGTGTAATAGTTATTTCAGTAACAGTGAATTGGCTTGCTCGGGCGTGCCGCAGGGCGATGAATGGGCGCTGCTGGAGCCGTTTCGGGCACAGTTGCCGCCGGCGCTGTTCGCCGAACCGTATCAGGTGCCCGTGGCCAATTCAGCGCTGGAGCAACGGCGTAATTTGCTCAAAGCGCAATCGCTGCTGGCTGAGGCGGGGTGGCAGGTAAAGGCGGATCGGCTGGTGAATGCGGCGGGCGAACCATTCCAGTTCGAGATTTTACTGTCGCAACGCGGGTTCGAGCGCATTGTTGCGCCCTATGCCTACAACCTCAAACGCTTGGGTATCGAGGCCAGTTACCGCACGATTGATGTCTCGCTGTACCAACAACGGCTCGACCGCTTCGATTTTGATATGACCGTGGTGGCCTACGGGGCGTCGCAATCGCCGGGCAATGAACTGCGCGACCGGTTTGGTTCCGCCGCCGCCCACACTGATGGTTCCAGCAATTACATGGGGGTCGATAGCCCGGTGGTCGATGCGTTGATCGACAAGGTCATTTACGCCCCCAACCGCGCCGCCTTGGTCACGGCCTGCCACGCGCTTGATCGTGTCTTGCTGTGGGGCGAATATCTGGTGCCAAACTGGTACATTGGCGCTCATCGCATGGCGTGGTGGAACCGGTTCGGCTTTCATCAGCCCTTGCCTTTGTACTTCGATGCCCTGACTTGGGCGACTCAAACTTGGTGGCAAACCCATGAACATCCCCAGCCTAGCCCGCCGACTGCGTAACGCCAGCCTGCTCTTTGCGACCGCCTGGCTTGCGGGTTGCGCCACGCCGCAATATGCCACGCACACCGCCTATGTGCCGCCCATCACCCAAGCCGGCCAGCAATGCATCGCGCAGTGCAGCACCGCTATGTCTGCCTGCCAAACCCACTGTGCGGCCACGCGCAATGCCTGTGTTGCGAACATTGAACCGGCGGCGCAACAGGCATTTGAATCGGCCTTGCAGCGTTATGAAGGCGCGCGGCAACAATACGAAATCGACCTTCAGCAATACACCATGAACCAAAACCTGCGGTTCGGCTTCGGCTACGGCCAGCCGGTGTTCGTGCCGGGTTACGGCTGGGTGTTTTCCCCCGGCTATATGGGGCGCCGATGGGATGACATCCCACCGAATCCGCCGCGCGCGCCGAGTTTGGCCGAAGAGCGCGCCCGGATGATTCACGAACGCTGCGACAGCGTATCTTGCCCCTGCCAAGCCAATTATGAGCAGTGCTACAGTGGCTGTGGCGGTCAGGTGCAGAAATCGGTGGTGTGCATCGCCAATTGTGGCAATGCACCGACTGCCGCGCAGCCACAGACGGCTGTTCCGCTGCCCGTGTCCACCCCCGTGCCCGCGCAGCCCTGATCCGCCACCGTGCGCGCCTACCTCCTCAAACGCCTGGCGCTGATGATTCCGACCCTGTTCGGGATTTTGGCGCTGTCGTTTGTGGTGATTCAATTTGTGCCCGGCGGGCCGGTTGAACAACTCGTCGCGCAACTGAAATCGGCGGGGCAGGCGGCGGGTAGCGAATCCGGCGGCGCGCTCACCGGCGGGCTGTATCGCGGCGATCACGGGCTAGACCCGCATCAACTCGCGCAAATTCGGGCATTTTATGGCTTCGATCAACCCGCTTGGCAGCGGTTTTGGACCATGATCGGCCATTATCTGAGTTTTAACTTGGGGCAATCGTATTTCTACCAACGCTCGGTCACGGATTTAATTCTGGAAAAACTGCCGGTATCCATCAGCATTGGCCTCTGGACTTTCTTTTTGACCTATTTGGTGTCCATCCCGCTGGGTATTGCCAAAGCCGTGCGCGATGGTAGTCGGTTTGATGCCATTTCCAGCACCCTAATTTTGATTGGGTACGCGATTCCCAGTTTTGTGTTGGGCATCGTGCTGATTGTCTTGTTTGGTGGCGGCAGTTTTTTACACTGGTTTCCGTTGCGCGGGTTGACTTCAGATGATTTCGAGCAGTTGTCGTGGTTCGGAAAGGTCACGGATTATCTTTGGCATATGGTTTTACCCATCACCGCAATGGTAGTCGGGAATTTTGCCGTCATGACCATGCTGACAAAAAACAGTTTTATTGAAGAAATTCGCAAACAGTATGTATTGACCGCCCGCGCCAAAGGACTGGGCGAGCGGCGCATTTTATATCGGCATGTTTTTCGCAATGCCTTGATACCGATAGTCACCGGATTTCCCGCCGCCTTTATTGGCGCGTTTTTCACCGGCAGTTTGTTGATCGAAACGATCTTCTCGCTCGATGGTTTGGGTTTGCTTTCGTATAACGCCGTCATGCAGCGGGATTATCCGGTGGTGTTGGGTACGCTGTATGTATTCACCCTAATCGGATTGGTCGGAAAGCTCTTATCGGATCTGGCCTATGTCTGGGTTGATCCCCGTATTGATTTCGCGGCAGTTCGCTCATGAGCGGGCAACCGGGGCAACGAATATGGCAACGCTTTCGCCGGCATCGGCGCGGGTATCTCAGTCTTTGGATATTTACCCTTCTATTTGGGCTGAGTTTATTCGCGGGTTTGTGGGCGAATAACCGTCCCTTGTTGGTGCATTACAATCACGGGTGGTATTTTCCGCTGTGGAATAATTATGCCGAAACCCAATTTGGTGGCGATTTTCATACCAATGCGGATTACACCGATCCCTTCGTGATTGACAAAATTCGCGCGCAGGGCTGGCTCGTTCGTGCGCCGATTCCGTTTTCCTACGACACGATTGATTATTACAACGCGGCGCCCAACCCCGCGCCGCCCAATGCCCGCCACTGGTTGGGCACGGACGACCGGGGGCGCGATGTGGCGGCGCGCCTGATTTATGGATTTCGCCTTTCGGTATTGTTCGGATTGGCCTTGACGGCCATCGGCATGGTGATTGGCATTGTCATGGGGGCGATTCAGGGGTATTTCGGTGGGAAGATTGATTTATTCACCCAGCGATTGATCGAGATTTGGGGTTCGATGCCGGAATTGTATTTATTGATTATTTTCGCCTCGATATTTGAGCCGTCGATTGGTTTGTTATTGATCTTGCTGTCTTTATTCGGTTGGATTGGTTTATCGGATTATGTTCGGGCGGAGTTTCTAAAAAGTCGCCAGTTGGACTATGTGCGTGCGGCACGGGCTTTGGGCGTGTCGCAGTCCCGGATTATTTGGCGTCATTTATTGCCGAATGCCCTCACGCCGGTGGTGACTTTTTTGCCGTTTCGGGTGTCGGGTGCCATTTTGGCGCTGACCAGTCTCGATTTTCTTGGTTTGGGCGTGCCGCCCTCGACGCCTTCGCTGGGTGAATTGCTGGCGCAGGGTAAAAACAACCTCGATGCCTGGTGGCTTTCGTTGTCGACTTTTGTCGTGCTGGTGGGCACGCTGATGCTGCTGATTTTCATCGGTGAAGCGTTGCGCGATGCGTTGGATGCCCGTAAAGCC